>CAYXPO010000361.1:4210-5460 GCA_964466925.1 uncultured Nitrospirales bacterium | reverse complement strand
ATACATGGCGCTGAAATCAATGGTTTCCTCGGGGGGGTACGCGGTGGCATGGCCCTGCCCGCCCCAGTTCGGGAATTCCCCGATCACCATCCAGCGGCGGGTGCGGTGCACGCGCTCGTTCCGAATCCATTCCACGGCTTTCTGGTCCATGGGCACCGCCGCATCACTGGGCACGGACCGCCGGGAGAAGTGGTTGAGCAAGTTGACGAACAACCGATCGGCCACCGGGTCTTTGCCGAGATGCTCCATGACGCGCAGATGGGTCAGCACGACGCAGCCGCTGCCATACCGAAGCACCAGGATGTCGCTGCCCCACCATTTGGCCTCGCCCATCATATAATTGCCGGAGGCGATGGGGATGGTGTCGAAGGGTCCGCTGATGTCTTCATCGCCCATTTCCAGGAAGGTTTTGGCGGGGATGACATTGCGGTAGGGCTGGCGCATAATGCCCCGGGCGGGCAGGCCGCTGAATACCGGGTGCAGTTTGGCGTAGTGGCAGGCCATCAGAAAACAGCCCACCGCGTCCTTGGGGGTGGCCTGAAGCGAAGGCGCCAGGCGCAGCGCCAGATCATTCCAGTCATCGGGCGGCTCGAAGAAAAGGGCCACGGCGCCGCCTTCAACCTGCGCCAGGATTTGCATGAGATCACTGTCGGGATACGCGCGAATTGTGTTGCCCAGCGGCGGGATGACATGCACGGGGGCCAGCAGGGATTCGATGGGCGCGAAGGGCTCGCAGCGAACGTGCCATTCGTTATTGGGGTCCAGCAGGTGAATGTTGGTTTCGGCCCGTTTGGCGGGATCGCACACATAAAATTCGAGGTGGTTTTCGCCCAGCACTTTCATGCCCTGCATCAAGCGGACCACCAGCTTGTGCATGCCGGAAGAACCCGAGGCGGCGATGGAACCCGACCAGAGTTCTTTCCCGTGTTTGGGAATCTTCACAGCCCGTTTCTTTTTCCAGAGCACCTGATTGGTGGGGCCGATCACCTGGAGCGAGAGATCGGCGCGGCCTTCCAGCTTGTCTTCATTGGCCAGAAGGATGGTTACCGGGGTTTCCTGCCGGGGGATCAAATTGGATTCCGCCATTTGGATGAGCGGACGGACCGCTTTTTGAACCTGCTTCATCACCTCGAACACCGGCTTCACGCGCCGCCACCGGTCCAACACGCCCGCGCAGAACTCATGGCCCGCGTCGCACAATTGCGTGTAGCAATACCCCGCCATTTTGGCGTTCCCGCGGATGGCGTCAA
>CAYXPO010000361.1:0-4200 GCA_964466925.1 uncultured Nitrospirales bacterium | reverse complement strand
GGCCGCATCGCTCTGGAGTTCACGGGCCGCCGTGAGGAATCCGGAGAAATCGCCGAACACCCGGTCCAAGCCGCGTTCTTGGAAACCCTGCTGGCTGGCGTCCAGCATTTTCTGGATAAAGCAGGCGTCTTTGAACGACTCTTTACCGGGGCCATACTGCGCGAGGGTGCTTTCGAGGTCTTCCGGGCCGCCAAACCCGAACTCCGACAGGAAAACCAGTTTGTCCGGATCGCCGTTGTAACGGTAATACCGCTCGATGTCATGGTCCACGGGGGCCCGTTGATAGACATGCAGGTCGTCAAATTCCTCGAATTCCTCGCGGTAGGGGCGCATCATCCGCGCGGGCTCCCGCGTGGCATTCACGCCGCCGCTGTCGTCAATGATCAGGCGGCTCGGATCGAGCGAACGGGCCAATTTGCACAGGTCGTCCTTGATAATCTGGGCGCCGCCCTTCGTTACATACCCCGCGTTGCCGGATTCGTTCAGCATGCCCCATATCACCACGGCGGGGTGATTGCGATCCCGGAGCACCATTTCGCGGACTTCGTTTTCGCAGCGGGTTTTCATGAATTCCGAACGCTTGATCCAGCCGATGGGCGGTTCTTCGTACAACAGCATGCCCAACTCGTCCGCGAGTTCGAGCGTGATGCGCGGGGCGGTTTTTATATGGAGCCGCATCATGTTGAACCCGGCTTCCTTTGCCAGCAGAATTTCCTTGCGGGCGAGTTCTTCCGATTCGGGGGCAACGAGGGTCCGGGCATAATCCGGCTGGTGCAGCACCGCCTTGATGAAGAGAGGGCGGTTGTTGAGGCAGAACCGGTTGTCTTTCACCGTGAATTCGCGCATGCCGAAACGGACCGGCACGCTGTCAATCGTCCCGTCCTCCTGGATGAGATCGGCGCGCAGGGTATAGAGCTTGGGGGATTCCGGAGACCAGAGGTCGAAATCGGGAAAATCGAGTGTGAGGGTTCCGGGCGTGCCTTGCCGGTGATGCGGCGTGCCTTCGATCTGAACATGCACGGTCCCGGAGGCCGGCGCGGTGACTTCCACCGTGATGCGCTTGCGCCGGATATCCGGCTGGATAAACACATCCTCGATGTGCAGTTTGGGTTTGGATTCCAGCCAGACACTTCCCCAAATCCCCGCGAAGGAAAAATAGCCCCCTTCTTTGGAACAGGGGATTTCCTTCGGGCGAAAATCGCCATACCCGTCCTCGCCATGGGGATCAATCACACGCACGGCCAGTACATTCCCTTCCGCGCGCAAATGCGAGGTGACGACAAAGGAAAAAGGCGTGTATCCCCCTTCATGATCCCCCAGGCGGATGCCGTTCAGCCAGACCTCGGCATAATAATCCACCGCATCGAAATGCAACTCCACATGTTCCAAAGGCCACCCGGGCGCCAGCGAAAATTCCCGAAAATACCAACCCACGCCGTCATAACCGGGAACCCAGAGGTCCCAGACGCTGGGCACGCGGACCGCTATTGTGTCCAAGGCCGGATTCGCGGCAAACCATTGATCGCGGAGGCCGGTGTCGCCCGGGTCCAGGGCAAGCCTCCATTCGCCGTCCAATGAAAGATGACTTCGTACGGTGCTCATTCAACTTCCCAGTTCAAACTTGTTTTCCAGGACCCAGTGTACCTGTCCCTCCCGCATGCTTTCAAGCCAACCGCCGGCAGATGCCGCCCATGCAACAGCGAATGAAGAGCGGCGTCCGCTTCAGGGGGAAGCAGACGCCGCCAGAGGGAACGGGGGGAGAAAGAAGCCTATCCTGTTGAGGGGAGAGAAATGCGGGCTGGGAAGGATAACTTTGGGCAATGCACACACCGCATTGACCAACGTTCCCGCAATCCAGTTCCCTCAACGGATATAAAACTCATGTTTGAAACTCCACGTTGCCGGCCAAGGCCGCCGCCACCCGCGCCACATTCGCCCCGTGGGCCTTAGCCACCGCCAATTGTTCTTCGCTGACACCAATTGGTTCATGCGCCACGTTCGTGGTCCGCGCATACGGGCCCCAATGAAGCCCGCCATATTCATAGTTGGGGGTGTTCTTGGGCAACGGCACGATAATCAGGCCGCATTCCGCCAAGTTGGCCAACAGCGAAAGCAGGGCCAGCTCGACCCCGCCACCGGCGGAACCCAAGCCGCCGCCGGTGGCGAAGACCGCTCCTGCTTTTCCGATCAGCGCATCCTTGGCCCACAACCCGGAGCACACTGTATCAATCAACTTTTTCACACGCCAGTCCACACTTCCCATGTGCACCGGCGTTCCGAAGATAATTCCCTGGCTGGAGGTCATGTCCTCCGCCGTGGTTTCCTCCGCTGTTTTGATTACGGCTTCCACACCGGATATTCCCGCGGCACCCGCCGCCACCGCTTCCGCCATCTTCTTGGTGGACCCATAATCGCTTGCGTATATCACTAAAACTTTCGTCATGTTCAGTTTCCGTTCCCGGCTTTCTTATCCGGCTCAACAACCTTGTTTATGGGAACAGTCTTGATTCTCCGATAATTCCCGCCACTAAATTCTGGGCCGGACGGCGAATTAAACGGGAAGGCGCACTCGAAAATGAAGGCAAGATTTAATTCGTAGTCCGTCCCCGAATTTCTCAGGAGAGGCGGGTTTTGTAGTCGGAGTAGGTGAAGTGCCGGACGGTGCGTAGTTCGCCCGAACGGGAGTCGTAGAGGACGATATCAGGGAGGCGGATGCCGTTGAAGGTGGTGTTTTTCACCATGGTGTAGTGGGCCATGTCGTGGAAAATAAGCTTGTCGCCGGGGTTTAGCGGCTGAGAGAAGGAGTAATCGCCGATGACATCGCCCGCGAGGCAGGTGGGCCCGCCCAGACGGTACGTATGCGGCAACTCTCCCGGCAGGCCCGCGCCTTCGATTCGGGGCCGGTAGGGCATTTCCAGCACGTCGGGCATGTGGGCCGCGGCGGAAGTGTCAAGGATGGCGATGTTCCCTTCGTTGTGGACGATATCGAGTACGGAGGCCACCAGAAAACCGGTGTTCAACGCGATGGCCTCGCCGGGTTCGAGGTAGAGCGTGACCGGGTAGCGCTCCTTGAATCCGGTGATAACGCGGCAGAGCCGCTCCAAATCGTAATCGGGGCGCGTAATGTGATGTCCGCCACCGAAATTGATCCAGCGCATCCGGGGGATGAATTCTCCGAAGCGTTGCTCAAAGGCGGGGAGGGTGCGTTCGAGGGCATCGGAATTCAATTCGCACAAGGTGTGGAAGTGCAGGCCGGAAATGCCTTCGAGGGCGTTCCCATCAAACTCGGAACGGCGTATGCCGAGCCGTGAGCCGGGGGCGCAGGGATCGTAGAGTTTGACCGCGACTTCGGAGTGTTCAGGATTGACGCGCAGCCCGCATTCCACCTTTTTCACCCGGTCCCGGAACTTTCCCCACTGGGAAAAGGAATTGAAGACGATGTGATCCGCCAAATCCACCAGCGTATCGAATTCGTCATCGCGGTAGGCCGGGGCGTAGACATGCACTTCTCCGTCGAATTCTTCCCTGCCCAATTGCGCTTCGTGCAGGGAACTGGCCGCCACACCGTGGAGCACCTTTTTTATGTTCGGGAAGACACTCCACATCGCGAAACCTTTTAGGGCGAGCAGAATCTTGCATCCGGTGCGCTGTTGCACGCTATCGAGGATGCGGAGGTTTTGCTCCAGAAGGGCGATGTCCGTCACGTAGCAGGGCGTGGCCAGCCGGTCCAGGGGCAGCATCACCGTTCAATTTCCTCCCAAGGCAGCCCGTGCTTGTTCAGCAGTTCCATGAAAGGCATGGGGTCGAGTTGTTCGACGTTGAACACCCCGGCGCCGGTCCACGCTTTGGTTAGCATGAGATAACCACCGATCATGGCGGGCACGCCGGTGGTGTAGGACACGGCCTGGGCCTTCACTTCCTTGTAGCATTCGGCATGGTCGCAAATGTTGTACAACATCCGCTTCTTCGGTTTTCCGTCCTTAATGCCCTCGAAAATGCAGCCAATGGAGGTCTTGCCGGTGTAATTTTCGGCGAGCGAGGCCGGATCGGGCAACAGGGCTTTCAGGAATTTCAGCGGCACGACTTCATGGCCTTCGTACATGACGGGGTCAATGCGGGTCATGCCAACGTTTTGCAACACGCGCAAGTGGGTGAGGTAATTGTCACTGAAGGTCATCCAAAAACGGATGCGCTTCAAAC
>CAYXPO010000360.1:5037-5461 GCA_964466925.1 uncultured Nitrospirales bacterium | reverse complement strand
TTCCTCATTTCACCCCCGCCGATTATGCCATCGCCCTGACCGCCGCCGTCTGCACCTTGATTGTCTACGTGTTCACCTTGGGCCCCACCGTCACCGGCGAAGACAGCGGAGAACTCATTACCGCCGCCTGGTCGCTGGGCATCCCGCACCCCCCCGGTTATCCGCTGTGGTGCCTGCTCGGCCACCTCTTCACCCGGTTGCCGTGGGGGACGGTGGCGTGGCGCGTCAATTTGCTGTCCGCGGTATGCGGCGCCGGCACGGTATTCGTGACCGCGCTGCTGCTTATTCAGCTTACCCGCAACCGGCGGGCGGCCTTGGCGGGCGCACTGGCCTTGGCCTATTCCTGGGAATTCTGGGAACAGTCGGTCATCGCGGAAGTCTATACCCTGAACATGTTTTTCATCGCGGTGTGCGTGTTGCTGTT
>CAYXPO010000360.1:4087-5027 GCA_964466925.1 uncultured Nitrospirales bacterium | reverse complement strand
GGTTGTACGGTTTTGCCCTGGTGTATGGATTGAGCCTGGGCAATCACAACACCATGATGGTGCTGGGGCCGGTGTTCGCCCTGTGGATTCTCTGCGTGGACTTTCCGCGCCCGCGCTGGAAAACGTATCTGGGCCTGATGGCGCTGGCGTCTCTGGGGGGCTTGTTATATCTCTATCTGCCGGTCCGTTCGAGCGCGAATCCCGTGATGGACTGGGGCAACCCCGAAACCCTTCAGAATTTCCTGGATCATGTGCGGCGCAAACAATATCTCTTCATGCTTTCGGACAATCCGCGAAGCCTCGCGCGATTCATTCATCAACTGTATGTGATGGGCGCGTTTTGGATTCAGCAATTCACGCCGTGGGTGACGCTCCTGGGCGCGGCGGGCCTCCTTGTCCTGATCCGGCGCCGGGCAGGCCACGGCGTGTTCCTGCTCCTGCTGGGAGGCGGGGCGGTGGTCGCGTTTGTGGTGGCGCAAAACTTCGACTTCGACAAGCAATGGCTCTGCGTGATGAGCGTGTTCGGCATTCCGGGATACTGGGTCACGGCCCTTGGCGTGGGCGTTGCCGCCGATGCCGTGATGCAGCGCTGGCCGAACCGGCTATGGGCCGCGCTGCTGGCGGGGGTTTGCGTGACAAGCCCACTGCTGGCAAACTGGCAGGATAATGACCGCTCCGCCTATTACTGGACGGACGACTACGCGCGGAATGTCTTGAATTCGCTGGAACCCAACGCCATCTACATCCCCGCGGTGGACCACCAGAGCTTCCCCGCCCAGTATTTGCAGGCCGTGGAACAACTCCGGCCCGATGTAACTATCGGCCGTAAATATGGCTATGTGGACATGGCGTTGGTTTCGGATATGCCGGATGATGTGAAGCGGGCCATCGGCGCGTTTCCGCGCCGCCGCGAGGAACCCCGCATTTTTTTGTGGCTGCT
>CAYXPO010000360.1:2190-4077 GCA_964466925.1 uncultured Nitrospirales bacterium | reverse complement strand
ACCAACCGGCCCGTGTATTTCAACGAACCGCCCAAACTTCCCGAAGACGCCGGGATTCGCTTCGCGCAGGCCGGGCTTGTATACCGGGCGCTGCGCGCGGGGGAAACGATGCCCGCGCGCGATTACTGGTCCGAATACCGTTGGCGCACACTCGATGCAAGCGACATCCGGGGCGACAATACGGCGGAACTTATTTTTGCCGAAGTGAACATGGCCCAGGCGAAGGAACACCTCGCGCGCGGAAACACGGAGGAAGGGTTGCGCCTGTTGAAGCGGGCGGTGGTTGTTTATGGCCCGGATGTGGTGCTGTTGAATAATGCAGGGTCCCTCTGCGGACGCGCCGGCCTCTATAACGAGGCGCGGTGTTATTTTGAAGAGGCCTTGAAACTTGATCCACACTGTGAAACCGCCCAGCACAATCTCGAAGCCCTCTTAAAACGTGATGCGATTTGAAGAACCGGGCAATCATGACGCCTCACCCGCGGAAGGCCGTCGTTCGCAGGAAAACGGAAATCCAGAAAGGCCCGCTCAATGGCCGCCACCGGACACGAATACATGGTCAAGCGGGAATGTTTTAATGGACGTCTTGCACTTTCCGCTCAACCACTTGAGGGGGGTGAAGGCATGAATAATGGACCCCGGCGCCCGGATTGAAGTACGGGGAAAGTTTGACGCCGCCGCCGGGGGAAAGGTATTGTCTGTTGTTGGGTTACAGGAGATAATCATCCATGGCGTGCGAAGCAACGGTATACGCGCGGGCCGGCCTGATTGGGAACCCCTCCGACGGCTATTACGGGACGTGCATCAGCTTCATTTTCCGCAATTTCGCGGCGAAGGTGAGCTTGTATGAAAGCCCGGAGGTGGAAATCATTCCCAGCGTGCAGGACCGGTCCAAGTACGCCTCGGTGTTCGATCTGAACGAGGACGTGAAAAAGAACGGCTACTATGGCGGCATCCGGATCATGAAGGCGGCCGTGAAAAAGTTTTCCGAGTATTGCCATGCCAATGCCATCAAACTGCCGAAACGCAATTTCTCCATCCGGTACCGCTCGACCATACCCCGGCGCCTGGGATTGGCCGGTTCGAGCGCCCTGGTGACCGCCACCCTCCGCTGCCTGATGGAATATTACGATGTGAGCATCCCGCAGATGATCCTGCCCAACCTGATTCTCAGCGTGGAAACGGAGGAATTGGGCATTTCCGCCGGCTTGCAGGACCGGGTGATTCAGGTGTACGGCGGTTGCGTGTACATGGACTTCGACAAATCGTTCATGGACGCACAGGGCCATGGCCAGTATGAGGAACTCGACCCCCGGCTCCTGCCCAATCTGTATATCGCCTACCGCGAAGACTTGGGGGAAGGTTCGGAGACGTTTCACAACAATGTGCGGGAGCGCTGGCTGCGCGGCGACCCGCAGGTGGTGGACGCCATGAAGGAATTTGCCGCGCTGGCCAAGGAAGCGCGGGAACTGTTGCTGGCGGGGCGCGGACAGGAAATAGGCCCGTTGATGGACCGCAATTTCGACCTCCGCCGCTCGATTTTCACCCTGGACCCGCGCAACATAGACATGGTGGAGCGGGCGCGGTCGGTGGGGGCAAGCGGAAAGTTTTCAGGATCGGGCGGTTCCATTGTGGGGGTGTATGAGGATGAGACGATGTTCCGGCGGCTGACCGGCGTGATGGAGGACGGGGGCATCACGGTGATCAAGCCGAAGCTCGACATATGACGCATGAACACTGAATTGGGCGGACACTGAATGGCCACGCTGTACATGATTGCCACTCCCATCGGGAACCTCGAAGACATCACCCACCGTGCCGTGCGCGTGCTGGGGGAAATTGATGCGCTGGCCTGTGAAGACACCCGCATCTCCCGCCGCATTTTCG
>CAYXPO010000360.1:0-2180 GCA_964466925.1 uncultured Nitrospirales bacterium | reverse complement strand
TGTTCCCGTATCACGAGCACAACGAAGAACAGGCGGGCAAACGCATTTTGGGGTTGTTGGCAAGCGGTGCAAATGTGGGGTTGTGCACGGATGGCGGATGCCCCGGGATCAGCGATCCCGGCTACCGCATTGTCGGGGCGGCCCACGAAGCGGGACACTCCGTCGAGGTGCTTCCGGGCGCCAACGCCGCCACCACCGCGCTCGTGCTGTCCGGCCTGCCCTCCTCCAGCTACACCTTCAAAGGCTTCCCCCCGCGCAAGCCCGGCCCGCGCAAACGCTTTCTGGAAATGGAACGCGATCTGCCGCATACGTTGATCCTTTACGAATCCCCTTACCGGCTGGGCGTATTGCTGGCGGATGCGCGCGCCACGCTCGGAAACCGGAAAGCGGCCGTTTGCATCGAATTGACCAAGAAATTCGAGAAGGTGCACCGGGGTTCTTTAGAAGAACTGTCGGCACAGTTTCAGGGCAGGGAGGTGCGCGGGGAGGTGACGGTGGTGATCGCGGGAAATCATCCGAAATTCCAGGAAAATACGGACGCTTCGGACGACGATGCCTTCTGAGGCATTTCCGTCAAATACGCGCCTTTTTTTGAACCCCAAAGCCTTTTTTTGATATGATTTGCCGCATGCCGGCCCCAACCCAGGAATTGTTTCACGGTTGCGCCTGCCGTTATAACGCCCTCCGGTGGAATACTTCATTCCGAACGGTGCAAACAAAAAGGAAAGACCGTCCATGGGTAAACGTCCGATTCGCGTGGTCACCTTTGACCTTTGGGATTGCCTTTTTCAGGATGAAACCGATGAGCCGAAGCGGGCGGCGGCCGGCCGGCCCTCAAAGCGCGCCGAGCGGCGGCAATTGGTTCATGCCGCATTGTCCAAACACGCTCCTATTGACCGCAGTGTCGTTGATCTGGCCTACGACGTAACCGATGCCGCCTTCCGCAAGGTATGGCACGACCAGCACGTAACGTGGACCGTGGCCGAGCGCCTGGGCGTGTTGCTCAACGGACTCAAGCGCGAACTGCCCAAAGACGAACTGGACACGTTGGTGCGGCTTCATGAAGACATGGAATTGGAGTTCCGGCCCGATCCCGCGCCGGGGGCCGTGGACGCCCTGAAAACCCTCCATGGCAAATACAAGCTGGCGATTGTGTCCGATGCCATTTTCTCGCCCGGGCGCGCCTTGCGCGAATTGCTCCAGGGCGCGGGCATGCTGGAATACTTTGATTATTTCGTGTTTTCCGATGAAATTGGCGTTTCCAAGCCGCATCGCGCGGTGTTCGACGCGGTGGCCAAGGCCTTCAACGTTGACCTCGCCGATATCGTGCATATCGGGGACCGTCCGCACAACGATATCGGCGGCCCGCAGGCGGTGGGGGCGCGGGGCGTGCTGCTGACCGTGGTGAAACAACGTGATCTGGACGGGCACACGCCCGATGCCGTTTGCAGTGAGTACAGCAGGCTGGCGGATATTCTCGCCGGCCTTGAAGCCTAGAAGGAGCAGTACCCATGGGAAAAACACCCAAATTCCTCATTCCGGACGGATACACCCTCGAGAGCCGGAATCAATTCAAAGAAGTCGGCATGGAACTCGCCGCCATTCTGTATGCCAATCTGTTGCAACGGCGGCTGCCGGGCGCGGATTATAAAATTTGGTTCAGCAGTGATCCGGGCACGCCGGACATCAGCGATGAAGAACTCGCCGATTACACCGGCGTCATCTGGCCCGGCTGCAATCTCACCATCTATAAGACGGACGATGCCCGCGTGCAGCGGCACATTGATCTGTGCCGCCGGGTCTATGAGGCGGGCATCCCGCAGTTTGGCAGTTGCTGGGCGATTCAACTGGCGAATTGGGTGGCGGGCGGCCTGGTGGAGCCGCATCCCAAGGGCCGCGAAATGGGCATCGGCACCAAAATCCGGCTCACGGAAGCGGGCAAGAAACACCCCATGTACGAAGGCAAGCCGGAAGTGTACAGCCATTTTGTCAGCCATGACGACCACGTGACGCGCCTCGCGGACGGCGCCACCCTGCTCGCCAGCAACGATTGGAGCCTGGTGCATGCCTGTGAAGTGCGCTATCTGAACGGCTCCTTCTGGGGCCTCCAGCATCACCCCGAATACAACCTTCACGAACTGGCCTGCCTCATCCGCGCGCGCGAAGAGCGGCTGATCGCC
>CAYXPO010000359.1:0-5462 GCA_964466925.1 uncultured Nitrospirales bacterium | reverse complement strand
GATGAACCAATTGTTCGTAAAGCCGGAGGCGCTTCGCGGGCTCCTGGGCTTCCGCCGCGGGGGGGGCGGCGGCTGGTGGTATAGCGGCCTCGCTCGAGGCCGGAACACTGCCGGAAGAAGGGGCTGTTTCAAGCGGAACCGACGGGGCCGCCGCCGAGGTTGCATCCGGGGCCGCCGGAGCCGCCGCGGAGGCTGCCGGGGCGGATGGCGCCGCCGCCGTTTCCGTGGGGGCGGGGGGGGGTGTGGTCTCTTTGGATTCAAAGAGCGCCACCGAACTGCCCGGATGCCGTTTTATCCAATACGAATAGTATTCATCCAGGTGCTTGAAGTACCAGGGGCTGAACACGCCCACGGTGACCACTATCGTGAGGATGCAATTAAAGGCCCATACGCCCAAGCGCCGGTTGAGTACACCTTCGCCGGGCACGGGCCGCACCGCGCGCCACAACCCCGCCGCCGCGATGATCATGCTGGGCAGCAGGAAATACAGAAACGTGGTGGTGCGCGACAATATCCCCAAACCATTCAGCAGGGCAAACACAAAGACCCAAGGGGTGTTCATGAACCACTCGCAGCGCATCAGCGCGTAGACGGCCCACACCACGATCACCATGGACAGGTAATCCGTCATGAAATAACGGGAGAAGGCAAATATGGCGGGCGTGAAACTGATCACAAACACCGTGTACAGCGCGTCCCACGGCGGCATGAACCGGCGCACGATCAACAGCATGCCCAACAGCAGCAGAAGGAAGGAAAGGGTGTTCAGCGACGCCATGACATCCACCCCGTACCCGCACACGGCCATCAACAGCGCGCCTAAAACGTGCAACAGGGGGGGGTGGGCCGGATACCCCAGCGGGATGTTGGTAATCGCCACCAGCTTCTCCATCATGTTTTCGTGGGTTTGAATGAACATGGTGTCGTAATACGCGCGGGCCACCGTCATGTGGCTTTCTTCATCCGTGCGGATGGCGTGGTTGTCGGCATGCAGCCACCATGCGTTCATGCCCGCATGAAACAACAGCAACACGCCAAACAGCGCCCAATACACCCAGGCCTTCCGCCCGGCGGTTTCCATCCACGCCATGGTTTTAGTCATTGCCGCCTTCACGGTGCATCACCTGCTTTCCTTGCTGATTCCAATGCCATAAAGAAGCCAACGGGTAGAGTCTATGCCGCACGGCGGGCCGGGGTCAAACCCAGGCAAACGCGAAAACACCCTTTTCTCAAGAAAACCGGGTTCACAGAGCAAAGTAACGGCATTTTATGGGCACACCGGCGCCGCGAAGGGGGGTTTTGCAAAGGCCTCCGTCTCGCGTTGACTGTTATCCCGCTCCCTGCGTATGATTATGCCCGAAGATTCTACCAGGAACGAGGTGGTTATGAGACAGATACTGTTTGTCCTTTGCTTGATTGTCATGGGGACGGCCGGCGCGCAGAACGCCGCGTCTCCCGAGGCTGCGTCCGCCCCCGCCACGCAGGAAGAGATCAATGCGCTGCTGGAAAACGTGCAGGAGGTGTTGACCGGCGTGGACAGCTATGTGCCGGTGGAACCCGCCGCCCCGCAGGGGGAGCCGGTGATTCTGGATGTGCACCAATGCGTCGAGCGGGCGCTTAAAGAAAACGCGAAAGCCCTTTCCGCGGTGGATGACCTGAACGCGAAGAAGGCGCTGATTGGCCAGGCCCGCGCGGCGCGCCTGCCGCAAGCCAAGGCCCAGGGCGCCTACACGTACATGGACGGGTTGAAAACCGATTTTGGCGGCGGCGTCCTCAATCTCTTCATGGACAGCGGCAGCTTCATGCCCAAGAAGGAAACTTGGACCTTTCAGGCCACGGTGGAACAGGTGCTCTACGCCGGCGGGCAGATTCAATCCGCGATTCGCGCCTCCAAATACCTCGCCCAATCCGAAGCCTGGAAACGGCAGGCCATCCTCGATCAGATTGAATTCGACGCCAAACAGGCGTTCTACGACTGCCATCTCACCCAGGCCCTGATCCTCGTGGCCAAGGAAAGCATTGTGACCTTCGAACGCCATCATGCCGACGCCCAGCACATGCTCGAGGTGGGCATGGTCAGCCGCTTTGAAGTGCTCCGCGCCGAAACCGAACTCGGCGCCCGCCAGACCGACCTGGAATCCGCCAAGACCGCCGCCCAAATCGCCGCCCTCAATCTGCGCCGCATCATGGGCATGCCGCAGGACGCGCCCTTGCAATTAACCGGAAAATCGGAATGGGCCCCCGTTACGGAACCTGTCGAAGCCCTCGTGGCCGCCGCCAAAGAAAAACGCCCCGAACTCAAGGCCCTCGAAGAAGGGCTGAAGGCCGCAGACCAAAACATCAACGCCAAATGGGGCCAGTTCAAGCCCAAGGCCGCCACCACCCTCACCTATACGGACACCCACGGCGGCAGCACCTTGAACCCGGAAGGCCTCACGGTCAATGTCGGCGCGCAAATTGACATCTTCACCGGTGGAAAACGCTGCTACGAGATTCAACAGGCCAAGGCGGAAAAACAAAGCCTCGAACATCAGAAACTCGATGTCGAGCGCCTGGTCGAACTCGATGTCCGCCAAGCCTACGCACGGGTCCAGGAAGCCATTGCGAAAATCCGCCGCGAAAAAGGCACGGTGGCCTTGGGCACCGAAGGGCTCCGGCTCGCCCAACTGCGTTTCCAGGAAGGCGTCGGCACGCAGGCGGAAACGCTCGATGCCGATCTCGCGCTCACCCAGGCGCGCACCACGCTTGCCCAAGCCCTGCGCGATTACGCGGTGGCCATTGCCTCCCTTGACAAAGCCTCGGGGCGCAGTTGGGTGCAACGCGACGCTCCCCAACCCCTCAAGCCCACTCCCATGGAACGGGTCCGGAACGTTGTCCACATAAAATAACCCCGGTGGATTGCAGTACGGCCACAGCCTCCTCTTCGTGTTCGTGTTGGGTTTATTGGAAACGGAGGGCGTAGAGGCTGGCATCTTTCATGAGGAAGCGCAGGCGGAGGGCTTTTCCGGCGAGGGCGCCGATGTCGGAAGACTCGTTCCACCGCACCACCCGCTCCAGCATGTTTCCAATGAGTTCGGCGGAATCCGCCGCGGTGAAACCCGGAAGGGGGATTCCTTCGGGGTCTTGAAGTTCCACCTTGATGCTCCCCGCCGCCGAAGTGGCGAAGTTCAGAGAGAGTTCCTTCCCGGTGAAGGTGAAGGGTTTGGTGGTGAACTCGCCGCCCGAATAGGGCGCATCGGCCGACACGAATCCGTCGGGGCGGAGCGTGTAACGGGTCAAGTGTCCGGTGGGTTGTCCGTAATTTTGCTGGATATAGAGCGACATTTCCTTTTCGCCGGTGGGCACAATGCCGCGCGCGGGGTAGTTGGTGCGGGAGGTCCAGTTTTCCATCCCGATGCCCGGTTTGATAAAGGCTTCCATGAAGGTGCGGTCGTACCGGTTGCCGCCCCGGCTGGTCATGAATACATTGTCTGAACAATCACCCCCGTACGATTCCTGAATGCCCAGCGATTGCTCCTCTTCCTTGCTCACCACGCGGCGTCCGGGCATGAATCGGGCGGCGATGGCCACATAGAGGTGCGGCGCACGGTAATAGGGGATGGTTTGATTGGTGTAGAGCTGTTCCATGGGCGTTCCGCCAAAATCCATGGCAACGATATCGGTCCAGGCGAGGAAGTCCGTGGAGGTGCACCGGCTGACGGTGCGGAAGCCGTCACTGGTGAAGGTGCGCAGATAGCAGACGTAGCAGTGCTCCGTTTCCGACCAAAACGCCACGTTTTGAGAATCGAACGCGCCCTGGGTGATGACCGGCGCCTCCCGCCATTTTTTCCAATGAATTCCATCGCCGGAAATGAACGCTGCAAGTCCGGTTTCACGGGTTCCCGCCAGCGCTTTATAACGTTCCTCCGGCGGCACGCCCGGGCGCGTGTCGGGATACGGCGCGAAATTGTGGGAGAACGGGGCCGTCCTGGCGAGGATGCAATTGTTCTCGCGCGTGCCATTGACTTCGAAGAGCCCCAGATTGGGCTTGGTCCAGTGAATGCCATCCGCACTTTCCGCGTAGCAGGTTACTTCCTGATCCGAACCATCCGCCTTGGGATTGGGCAGTCCGCGGTAATACATCCGGTAAACGTTTTCATCCTTGAACACGGTGACATAGCCGCAATAGCGACCTTCCCACGGTTGGTCGAAGGTGAGAACCGTCTCGGCGGGCTGGGGTTCGTGCAGGCGCAGGCTCACGCCGTCCATATGGTCAATAAGAAACGCGTCCACAAACAGTTCCAGCCGGTTGCCGAGTTCAAGGGGCGCTTGCGCGCCGGCTCCGCCCGCAAGCAGTATCGCGCATAAAGTCATCCGGACCAATCGTTTTGAGGAATGGATAGTCATTGTACATCTCCTGGGTTGCTTCCGTCATAAGACCATAGTGGCGGAAAGAATTCAAGGGATTGAGCAGGCATATGCGAATTAGTGTGCATCGAAACAGGGATGTTTGGTCCAGCCGCTTGAATGCCCTGTGCGCCGTTTTTTGTCGCAAGTGACAAATTATTGGCGGGCAATGGGTTACGAAAGAACTGCATTTGACGAAACAGCCGGGGGGTGTTACAATACCGTTTGGTGACTTTATTGTGATGTTGACGGTGCATGTGGGACGCAGCGACGTGATGCAATGTTTTGCCGGGAAGTAACTGCCAATGATGTTTGGACGCCGCAAAGATTCTCCTGAAGAACCGGTGACCGAGGTATCGGCGCCGGACGTGGCGAGCCCCGCCGCCCGCACGGCCCCGACGCAAATGCGGACGGAACCCGCGCCCATCGTGCATAAGCGTTTGGGGGAATTGCTGCTGGATGAAAAACTGATTACCCAGCAGCAGTTGGAAGAGGCGATGCGGATTCAACAGCGGGATGGGGGATTCATCGGCCAAATACTGGTGAAACAGGGTTATGTAACGCAGAATGCCGTGGCGTCGTGTTTGGTGAAACAATGCCGGATTCCTCACTTAAGCCTGCTCGATTATGATATCGGCGCGGATGTGTTGAACCTGATTCCGCGCGATATTTGCCTCAAGTACAACCTGTTGCCGATTGACAAACTGGGCCGCATTTTGACGGTGGCGATGGTGGATCCACTGGACCTGGAGGCGCTGGAGGCCATTCGGGCGGTATGCCCTGATTTGCGGATCAAACCCATCCTGTGCAATTGGGAACATTACGAACTGGTATCGAACAAGGTATACAGCAAATCAAGGAAGGGCGAAGGCGGGCCCTCTGTCAGCATGCAGAGCCTGGGGCTTTCCACAAATGCCGCGGCAAAACCCAAAGAGACGCCCCCGGCGCCGCCGGATACGGTTCAGGATGCCGGCCGGGTTCAGACGGTTGCTCCACCCCCCCCCGGTCCCGAGGTTGCGGGGCCGTTTTCCGGACCGGTGGGGGCCCCCCGGGGAAGCCACCAAACAGCCACCAAA
>CAYXPO010000358.1:0-5465 GCA_964466925.1 uncultured Nitrospirales bacterium | reverse complement strand
GCGCGCGCGCATGCGGGGCCTGAAAAACCCGGCGTGGTGGTGGGCGCTGGTGACGGGGGTGGTGGTGTATATGTATGTCCGCTACCGTTGAACCATACGAGAGAACACCGAATTCCAGGATTAGCCGCCCATGCGCTGTTCGGATTTTACCTTGTTCCACCGGCCGCGCCTCCCTGTAACCATCCGGGGCGCTGAATGGTCCAACTAGAGCGTTGACGAACGGACAAGACATGGAGGCGGACATGACTACATGGAAAAAGAGCATCGCGCGCGTTCTGCTCAGAAGTCTCAGCGTACCGGCGGCGTTCGGCATTGTGTTGGTCTTGGTGGTGGTATTCGCGGCCATCTTTATCAACCCGCACGTGCAGGCCGAACAGAATCTTGCCCGGAGCGCCATGCTGCTCTCGCCGCCGCCGCCCATGCGGGAAGCCTTGACGCTCAAGGTGGTGACCTTCAATATCGCGGACGCCTACTTGTTTACCGGGAACCGTCCGGAGCGCATGCGCGCCATTGCGGCCAAGTTGACGGAACTCGATCCGGATTTGGCGGGGTTGCAGGAATCGTTCGTGGAGGCGGACCGCACGCTGCTTCTGGAGGAATTGCGCCATTCCCGGTTGAAATATCACGTGATATATCCAGGGGCCACCGTGGGCAACGGCCTTTTGATACTGAGCGCCTTCCCCATCCAGGAAACGTTTTTCCACCGGTATGAACACTCCAACCCCTGGTACAAACTCTGGCAGGGCGATTGGTGGGCGGGCAAAGGCGTGGGGTTGGCCCGGGTGCAACTGCCGAACGGCGGAATCATTGATTTCTATGATACACACGCCCAAGCGGGCCGAGGGGACGCAAACAACGCCACCGCGCGGTACGGTCAAATGCAGGAATTGGCCGCGTTCGTGAACAAATCCCGTTTGCCCGGCGGCATGGCGTTTATCGTGGGCGACTTCAACACGCACAAGGACAAGCCGGACCTTGAACTTGCCATCAAACAGGCCGGCCTGCAATGGGCAATGACCCTGAAACCCGGCATTGATCATATTTTCTCCCTCGCCAGTCCTCACTATGCCTACGAGACCCTGGAGACGGTGAAAATAGAAGGAAGCGTTCAAGGAAGCCGTCCGGAATTCATGCTCGGCCATGCCCCCACCTTGGGCGAATTATGGAACGGCTGGTTTGGCAAACCGGGAGTCACCGCGCTCAGCGACCATTCCGGAATAATGTCCACCATCCGTGTGACGCCTAAAAGCACCTGAACTTATTGGATCTGAAGTTCCGCCCAGACAATCCGTTGTTCCGCCGAGGCGCCTTTTTGTTTTATTTGGATTATGTTGCAGCCGTCTTTCAAAACATCCAGAGGACAACCAAACCGCACGGCACGGACCGCGCCCGGCATGTTTTCCGGATTGGGGATGCTCTCCGCCGGGGCGCAGGCCGTGTTGTTTATCGAAACCTCGAATTCCGCCTTCTCGGCGCCGTCCTTTTGCGCCAGCCCCGCCACGAACGCCGCCGTGCCTGTTTTGGGCGCGGGGCCGATATAGATATTGAAGGTTCCGCCTTTGAACCCATCCACCGGCAGCGCGGCATTGTTGGGAAAGCCGGGGGGCACCGTATCGCGATAGGTAACCAAGTAGCGGCGGGGCAGGCTCGTCACCGTATCCAGAGCCAACCCCTCTTTTAACAAGGTCTGATAGGTTCCCGGACCGCCTTTCATCGGTTCTTTATCCATGTAATTGAACAAGTAAATTTGG
Organism: uncultured Nitrospirales bacterium; assembly: GCA_964466925.1. GTDB lineage: Bacteria > Hydrogenedentota > Hydrogenedentia > Hydrogenedentales > CAILVY01 > CAILVY01. The sequence goes on along the minus strand of CAYXPO010000358.1, from coordinate 3,714 downwards.
TTCGCGCCCCGGTGCAGATGCGCGGCGGCGAAGCCGCGCACGGAGGTGATGTCATTTTCTATTTGTTTCGCGCCCGGATAGGCCTGCGTCAAGATTTCCTGCCCTGCGGCCAGCACGATGTTTTTGACCGGTTCTCCGATGCGTTCCCTCCACAATTCCATGGGGATGTCAAAATCCGCCGTGGCCCAGAACGGCGTGGGAACCAGCATGTCCACCAAGCCTTCGCGCACCCAGCGCACACCATCCATGCCGAGTCCTTTGGCCGCATCAGGATGCGTGGGCACGCGCGCCCCGAGCTTGATGGCATGCCCGCGTTTCGTGGACCACTCCTTGGTCAACATGCGTACGTCTTTCATGAACTGAGTCAGAATTTCGCTTCCCTCCGCTTCATGACCGGGCTTGAAATGATACCCGAAGCGCATCCAATCCAGTTCCAGCCCATCCGGGTCATAGCGTTCAAGAAGTTCCCGGACAAAAGCCATGTGATGTTCGCGCACCTCGGGAATCCCATAATCAAAAGCACGGTCCGTCCAGCCTTTCCCCCCGGGCACGCGCCAATACTCGGGATGCTCGCACCAGAACGAATTGTGGATGTAGTTGTTTATGTCGTCCGCATTGTGAACGTCATTCATCCGCATGGACAGCCAGGGGGATATCCCCTTATCCCGGCAACGTGTTATCCACACGGCATACGGGTCGAGGCCGCGTTCCTCCAATAACCGGGCATTTTCCACCCATTTTATCGCGAACTCTTCCGTGGGCGGCTTCTGTGAACCCTTCAAGTCCCAGATGGCATCCCACACCTTGCTGCGGAAACTGGCCTTCATGGCGTTGGGGCACAGAAACAGATGCGAAACCGTGGTGTTCGCGTATTGATCCACAAACGCATGAAGCCCTTCGACGGTCATTTGCTCCGGGGTCCGGGAACCGAAGAAATGACTGTCATCCTCGTTGATCACCAAGCCGGTGTTGGATTCGGCGGCCCACGCGGCAAACGCCGCCAGGACAGCCCCAAAGGTCATCACGGTGATTGTTTTCAAGGACGCGCGCATACTCATGATCCCATTCCTTCTTTTTCCTGAAAACAGCATAGTTGCCCGCCCTGATGGAATCAAGGGGAAAAACCCGCGCCAGGGTTCAGCGGGCAGCCAGGGGGTGTTCCGGAGAAGCGGTCATGACCCTTTGCACTGCGGTGTAAAAAGCGTCCAAACGATACGGTTTTTGGATGAACCCCGCCACACTGTCGCCCGCGAAGCGGTTCTTGAACTCCTGTTCACTGAATCCGCTGGACATCAATACGCGCACCCCGGGGTGGATGCGTTGCATTTCACCCAACACCTCAAATCCGTCCATGTCGGGCATGGTAAGGTCCAGTACCACACAGGCGATATCGCCGGGCTGGGCGGCGAACAATTCCAGGGCCTCTTTGCCGTTTTGCGCCGTGAGCACGCGAAAATGCTTGCGCTCCAAGAAGGTCTTGGCGACATTCCGAATGCCCGCTTCGTCATCCACGATCAAGAGGGTGCCGTTCTGTTGCGGAGTCTCCAGACGCGTCTCTTTGGACACCGTCACCGCGACGTCCTCCCGGCATGCCGGAAACAGCACCCGGAACCGCGTGCCGCGATTGGGTTCGCTGTGGACCTCAATCGCCCCATTGTGCCCGCGGACTATTCCCACGACCGCCGAAAGCCCCAGGCCGCGCCCGGTGAATTTCGTGCTGAAAAACGGCTCGAATATGCGTTCCAGCGTGGCCGGGTCCATCCCGCACCCCGAGTCCTCCACCTCCAAATACACGTACAGGCCTTCCTTGAGGGAATCGTCGCGCACCCGCAGGGTGTTCAGGTAACCGGCGTCACACATTCCACTCCCGGTGGTGATGGTGATGGCGCCCGTCGAATCGCCCAGTGCCTCGGAGGCATTGGTGATAAGATTCATGATGATTTGCCGCACTTGGGTGGCATCCGCCTGGACCTTGGGCAGCTTTTCCCCGAGCTGATACGTGAGCGCGGCCTTTTTGGAAATGGAAACACCGAGCAGGTGGGCCATTTCTTGAACCAGGGCGGAAAGGTCAAGATGTTCGATCATGAACTGGCCCTTGCCGGAATAGGCGAGCATTTGCCGGGCCAGGTCCGCCGCGCGCTGCGCCGTGGCGACAATAAGGTCAACGCTTTGCCGCGCCGAGGAATCCTGGGGCAGTTCCATCAGCGCCAAATCCGCGTTGCCCAATATGCTGACGAGCAAATTGTTGAAATCATGGGCTATCCCGCCCGCCAGCACCCCCAGGCTTTCCAGCTTTTGCGCGTGTTGAATCTGGCGCTCGAGATTGATCCGTTCCTCTTCCGCGCGCTTGCGGTCCGTAATGTCTTCCAGGGTTTCGACCGCGCCAATCACTTCTCCGTCCTGATCCCGGATTAGGGCCGCCATGAAATACAGCCACCGCCCGCCTTCGCCCATATTCGGGAAAAAATCGGTGGCTTCGTACGCACCTTCAATCAGTTTGGACGGGGCTGTCTTGTTTTCATACCACTGGCGCATCTGTTCACTGTCGTTCTCCAACAAGAGGTCCGCCAGGCAAGGCCGTTCCTCCGTATAGAAGGCGCGCCATTGCTGCGAAGTGCCAAGCACCTCCTCTGATTTGATCCCCGTATACTCCTCCAGCGGCTTGTTCCACGAAATAACCTTGTGATTGCGGTCTATGACGAACTGGGCAATCGGGCAGCCGTGCACAATCGCCTGCAACTGGCTCTCGCTGTCCCGCAGCGCCTTCTCCACCTTGGCGCGGTGCCGCACCTCCGCCAGCAATGAACTATTGGAATCCTCGACCTCTTTGGTGCGCTCCCGCACCCGCTGCTCCAGTTCATCCCTCGAACGGCGCAACGCGTCTTCCGCCAGTTTCATTTTGCTGATATTGCTGACCAGGGCATACGCCCCGATTTTCCTTCCATTTTGATCCAACAGCGGCGAGGCGCTAAACAGGGTGTTGACCCGTGTACCCTCCTTGCGGAGCAAATCAATCTCATAGGTGCTGTGAATGCCCTGTTCTCTCAGGCGAACCTGCTCCTTCAGGATGTGCTTATGGTCCTCCGGCACCAGATCAAACAAGCTCAGCCCAATCAATTCGCCTCCGTCATGGCCCAACATGCCGCACAGCGCGTCATTCACCATCTCGATGGTCATGTCATTGTTGATTTGGATAAATCCCTCCAAACAGGTTTCCAGTATCCTCCGAAAGCGCTGTTCGCGCTCAAGGATTCGCATATTCGACACCGCCTTTTCTTTGGCCAGATAAAAATGGCAGTTTTCCGGCTTGTTTTTCCCGTTGAACACCGCCGTGGCCATTTCCCGGCACGCCATGTATCCGCACGCCGTGCAATTGAAAATATCACGCTCACTGTATTTGTGCATCCGGTGGAAGATGGCCTCCCGTTCTTCCTCGCTCGGGCGCACAATCGTATTACTCATCCTCCGGTCCAAGTACCGCCGCTCATACAAGCCGGGCTGCCAGTGCCGCGCCAACACGGCCTCCACCCGGGCCACCGCCGCCTGATCCTCCTCCTGCGTGGCGTACAGCGCCTGCATTTCCTGGCGGCGCCGCTCGATCCAATATTCAACGGTGTCCACGGGGCAGTCTTTGACCAGCGTGAGGGGGCCGCCATTGCACCCCATCTCACAATTGAGGCAGTCCACCAATTTTGGGGCCCGGTGTTCCCGGAC
>CAYXPO010000357.1:0-5488 GCA_964466925.1 uncultured Nitrospirales bacterium | reverse complement strand
TTTTGTTCCTTCCGGAAGCAGATCCGTGCCTAGAAAGACATCCGCCGCCGGAAATTCTTCCGTGCGCTTGGCTAAAGTACCCGTGGTACGGTTGGGGTCCCACGACCGGACATAAGCAAATGGTCCGATATCCATTCCCGTATTCTCCGCAGGTTTGGACGCATCGGGGTCCGGGACCAGCCGCGCCAGTGCCCAATTGGCGCAATCGCACGTGATTCCGTCCCCGGCATCGTTCGTTACCAGCCGCAGGGCGGCCGCGCCCTGGGTGTCAATGTGTATCGGCATTGGGGCGTCCGTTTCTTTCATTACGCCGGAATCAAACTGCTTCTTCCCATCTACAAAAACCTGAAAAATGACGCTCCCCACGTTCGGCCCCTGCCACTGTACCCCGACTTCCGCTTCAAACGCCAAATATTGGCCTTCCAGTTCGATATAGGTTTCACTGTTGGCATGGAGCCCCAAACCCTGGTCATAGTTTTTATCCTTGATCCGCATGGGATTGGGCGTCTTGTCCGGAGCATGCGTGCAGGTGTCAATCCCCATTTCACCCCAGCCCTGGGTATGATACACCATGTGGTCCAGAATGAGTTGGGTTGGAGAAAGGGATTCGGGCGCGGCTGCGCTCAATAAACAGACAACCGTTACGATAAACATATCCATATCTCCGTGTTGCCGGGGTTTCGGCTACTGTACCACAGATGCTTAAACGGATGGGAATGGCTCGGAATTAAGGGATGGAAACACGGACTTGCACGGACCCGCATGGACTTCCACGATCCCGGATAAAAGATATGAACGGGTTATTCTTCATTCTCAAGAAGGCGTTGTGCTGAATCCCGGCCCCCCTCTGAAACCGCCCGTTCCCCCCCGCTCTTTGCCTCACCCCCGAGAATCGTAGTATCATTCCCGCCGGGCCTTCACGGAAAAGGAGAACACACCTGGCCAAGGAACCGGCGTTTTGGCTTTATTGCGGCCGGCGGCATTTCCATCGGGCCTTATCAACGATTGATGGCCACGAAGAAAGCGGTGGTCACCGCGCTGAACGATCCGAGCGAGGAATCGTTGCGGCGGTTCTATGCCCACTGCCCCGGCTCGGAAAAGCTCCCCGTGTACTCAGACTACCGCGACATGCTCAAAAAGGAAGAACTGGACGGCGTGGTGGTCCAAAGCCCGCACTGTTTTCATTTCGCGCAAATCCGCGACTCGTTGAACAAAGGCCTCCATGTCTTGTCCGAAAAACCCATGACCTGCACCATCCGCCACGCGAAAATGCTCCTCAACCTCGCGGCGGAGAAAAAACGGGTCTTTATGATTTCCTATCAGCGCCATTTCGATCCGATGTTCCGGTACATGCAGCAGCAGATTGCGAAAGGCGCGCTCGGCGAAATCCAGTTTGTGCAGGCGATTCAATCCCAGGAATGGCTCCGGGCCACCCGCAACACCTGGCGTCAGGAACAGGCTCTGTCGTGTGGCGGCCAGATCAACGATTCCGGCAGCCATCTGGTGGACATCGTGATGTGGGTAACGGGAATGAAAGTGAAGGAAGTGTATGCGCGGATGGACAATTTCGACACGGAGGTGGACATCAATTCGTCGCTCACCATGAAGTTTGAAAACGGCGCGCTGGGCAGCATGTCGGTCATTGGCAATGCCCCCGCATGGTATGAAGACCACTCGATTGTCGGCAGCAAGGGCGCTTTTTATCTCCGGCAGGGGCTTGGCCTGATCCATCAGGACGCGGTGGGCCGCCCCGTCAAGGTAAACTTACCCAAGTACACCAAGAACCCCGACTCCAATTTCATTGACTGTATCTTGGGAAAAGACGTGCCGCAAACGCCGCCCATCTGTGGATTGCGCACCATCGAGGTTACGGAAGCCGCCTGGAAGTCCGCCGCTTCGGGAAAACCGGTGCGCGTCCCTTAATGACGCGAACAAACGAAAGGAGTAGGAATGGCTTCGGAGGAAATGTTGGTTTTTGGCGGGTCGGGCAGTCCCAAATTAACGGAAAACATCTGCCGGTACCTTGACATCCCGCATGCGAAAAGCGAAACCCTTCGCTTTTCCGAGGGCAATCTGTTTGTGCGCATCCGGGAGAATGTCCGCGGGCGGCATGTATATTTCGTCCAATCCACCGCTTATCCCGCCAACGACAATTTCATGGAACTCCTGTTTGGCGTGGATGCCCTGAAGCGCGCCAGCGCTGCGTCGGTCACGGTCGTGATGCCCTATTTCTCGTATGCCAAAGGCGACAAGAAAGACGAACCGCGGGTGTCCATCCGGGCGCGCGTGTGCGCCGATGCCATGGAAGTCGCCGGGGCCGACCGTGTCATCACCATGGACCTGCACGCCCCGCAAATTCAGGGGTTCTTTCGCGTGCCCGTGGATGACCTCTACGCCATGCCGGTCCTGTGCGACGCCGTGCGCGCCATGAACCTGGACGATTTGGTGGTGGTCTCGCCCGACACCGGATTTGCCAAAAAAGCGCGGAGCTACGCCAACTACCTCGGCGCGCCGCTTGCCATCGGCGACAAAGAGCGCGTGGCCCACGACGAGAAGGCCGAAGTCCTCGAGATCATAGGCGACGTAAAAGGAAAATCGGCGTTTGTGGTGGACGACTTCACCATATCCGGCGGCACCCTGATCGAAGTGGCCCGCGCCCTGCTCGAACGCGGCGCGAAAGACGTCATTGCCGCCGTCACCCACGGCCTTTTTTCGCCCGGCTCCATGAAGAAAATTGACGCCAGCCCCATTCGTAAAATGCTGATTACCGACACCGTGGAAACCCAGCCGGAACCCTTCACGGACAAGGTGCAGCTTGTTTCCGTGGCGCCCCTTTTCGGCGAAGCCATCCGGCGCATTCACAACCGCGAAAGCATCAGCGTCCTGTTCACCAAGAGAAGTCCGCGCGGTTAAGGGAACAGCCGCTGGCGCGTCCAACCGCCGTCCGGAGCGCGGGTGTACAGCACCCGGTCATGCAGACGGTAGGGTTGCTTGAGCCAGAATTCAATCCGTTCCGGCATAATCCGAAACCCCGACCAGAACGGCGGGCGCGGCACTTTGCCCAATCCGAATTTGGCCACATACTTCGCGATCCGCATTTCCAATTCAAACCGTCCTTCCATGGGCTGCGACTGCTTGGACGCCCACGCACCGATCTGGCTGTCGCGCGGACGGGTGGCGTGATAGTTGTCCGCCTCTTCTTCCGTCGTATGTTCCACGGGACCGTGTATCCGCACCTGCTTGCCCAGCGGCATCCAGTAAAAACACATCACCGCTTTCGGGTTTGTTTCGAGTTCCCGCGCCTTGGGGCTGGTCAGATTGGTGTAAAAGACAAACCCGCGCGGATCATACGCCTTCAGCAGCACCATGCGCGCGTCCGGCGTGCCGGAGGCGTCCGCCGTCGCCAACGTCACCGCCGTGTGGTCCTCGATGCCCGGGCAGGCCTCCGCCTCCTTGTACCAATTCGCAAACAAAACGAACGGATCGGGCTCGTTCGGGATCGACATGCATCCTGCTCCTTGCTTAATTTGTAACAAAAATGTTTCGCGGGGAAACTGGAAGGATCATAGTGCAGCGGGTTGGACGTGTGCAAAGTTATGGCCTTCAGGTCAAGTAATGGCCGGGGAATCAGGAGACCATGGGATGAATGAGGCCCGGAAACCATTATGCCTCCGTCCATACGGCGCATCACACCGCATGGGGTTATTTCTTTGTCCCGAAAACCTTTTGGATAGCCTCGAGATAGGCCATGCCGTGCACGGTGTCGGGTTCGAGATAACTGCCTTCGGTCCATTCGTTCCAGCAGTTGATGGTAAAGGTGTTTTTGCATTGGGGATGCGCGTCAAGAAATGCTTTGACGCGTTGCAGGGCTTCTTGAAAGGCCTCCGGGGTGTTTCCATCAATACAGTTGGTGAAGGGATATCCGGTATTGCCCCAGGGATCGGTTTGGGTACAGCGTGGACTCGAATCCCAGCCCATGGTCACATTCGGGAAATAGGGCATGCTGAATTGCCGGACTTTTTTGTTCCAGACTTCGGCGGCGTTCTCCATGAGGGGCCTGTAGGCGGTCGTGGGCGAATCCGGCAACGGCATGTCGTGAACCCACACATAGGAGGTCACACTGTCAAAGGCGAGGCGCTTCACCAACTCTTCGATGTTCTTCACGGATTTTTCGTTGGGCAGAATCTGGATGCCCCAGGAGATGGCGTTCAAATGGAGGCCGGGGAATCCGGCGGCTTTCACCTTGTCGCGGAAACGCTGCAAGGCCGCCGCTGCCGCATCCGCGCCGCCAAAGCTTTTCATCAGCGTGTGCATCTCATAAATCGAAAACACGGGGCATCCCTCGATTTTCCAATACGACGGATGCTTGAAATAGGTCTCAATGACATAGGTGGTCATCTTGTCGAAGGTTTCGGGGGTGACCGTGCCGGGATACAATAGCTCCGGGGGATGCTTCACCGTGGCGGGATGAATATCAATCCAGTCGTGATTGGCCCACATCAGGGCGAATTTCATGCGCGCGGCATTGGGTGCTTTCATAAAACCCTGTTCCAGGCAACGCTCGATGAACAGCCCATCGTTGTAATAGTACCAATCGAACAGAAATACGTCCACCCCATGGTCCGCGGCGGCATCGATCTTTTTTTCCATTACGTTGGGGTCCGATTCGTCTTCATAGCCCCAAAGGGGCACTTTGGGCTGCTGATGTCCCGGAAATTTGGGGCGGGCGTTTTTGACCAACTCCCATTCCGACCACCCCTGGCCTTTCCTTGCCAGATTCCGCGCGTCGGGATGGTAATTGGGGAAATAGAACGATGCCACCGTATAGTCTTTTTGCATGCCGTCACTCCCGCCGGGATGGGCCGCCGCCAGCAGGGCGGTACAGGCAACCAATAATGTGAAGCCACTCATTGTTCATTAACCTCCCATGTAATCGTCTGATCCGGTTCTCCATGTACTTCAAAGCATACCAGACCTTTCTCGTCCTTTGTGAATGGATAAGGGCCTCCGTTCACAGTGAGATTGATCGAGGAAAGTCCCGCGGGCGGACGCACCGCAAAGGCAAAATCGCCGGAAACCACGGGCCGGTAATAGCCCCGGTGCCGCGCTTTCTCGTAGGCCACGCCTATCAACGGCAGCCTCAGCGCAAAGGTGTCAAATGGCAGCAGGGGTTCGATCCTGATGCGGTTGTGGCGTGTGCCGATGCCCGCCAGTTTTATGGCGTCCAACAGGGGACCACAATGGCGGTTCATGTTCATTACCGGAAATTTGGTCATGGCGGTGACGTTGACATCAAAGGTCTCGCCGGGCCGGGAATGGTAGTGGGCGTTGAAGGAATCCGGGCCGGACCAGATGCCATACCAGGTGCCGGGATAGGCTTCCGCGCGCGCCGCCAGCGTGGTGGTAAGGAAGAAGTCCCAGCCCGCGCGCGCATCCTGCATAGACCACGCCCAGGAGGTCCAGGAATCAATGGCCGCCCACGTGCCGC
>CAYXPO010000356.1:0-5494 GCA_964466925.1 uncultured Nitrospirales bacterium | reverse complement strand
GGGATTGATCATGACGATGTTCGGATTGCTGCCCGAACATGTCATGAGTTCATTGGGGTGGACGCACGCCACGGGCGGCACGCTGGATTTGGTGCGCGGGCGCCTGCCCCTGGGCCATCCGAACCGCGTGGCCGCCACCCTGTTGATGGTCTTGCCGGTCACGGTGATGTTGGGATTGGGCGACAAGCAGGCCTTCTGGCGCATGGCGTATCTGGGCGCCGCGCTTCTTCTGTTTTGCGGGATTCTGTTCTCGCTCTCCCGGTCCGCTTTGCTCAACACCCTGATTCTGCTCGGCATGACCCTGGCCCACTATTTTTTCGGCAGAAAAGAAAAACGCATGATGGGCATTGTGCTGGTCTGTTCTTTTGGCGTGTTGCTCGCCGCCGCCGCCGCCTACCTCTTCACCAACTATGACTTCAGCCGGTTTTGGTCCAAAGGGTATTACGAAGAGGCCTCCATCGAGCGCCGCGGCGACAGCTTGCGGACCGCCCTCCGGGTATGGGCGGATCACCCGCTCTGGGGGGTGGGGCCGGATTCGGTGTATCCCCGGTTCAGCCTCCGGCCGGGATGGACCCCCACCGTACAGGATGCCATCAGCCCCATCATTTTCTACCGCGGCCATCCCACGGCGGAAACCCCGCACAACTTCTATCTCCACGTGCTTGCGGAATTCGGCCTCTTGGGCGGCGCCCTCTTTTTCGGCCTGTTGTTTTTGCTTGCCCGCGCGTTTCGGCGGGTCCGGCGCCTGCCCACGCTTACCCTGGAAGAACGGGAAACGGTGACGGGGCTGTATTACGGCGTTCTCGCGGTGTTGCTGGTGGGATTCTTCGAGGCGGTGCTCATGGCCGGGATACGCCCCAATATCGTGATTTGGGTGTTTTGGGGCCTTGGTTTGCGCTATGCGTGCCTTATCGCGGACGAAGCCGGGAAACGGGCTGAACATCCGTTTTCTCGCCCGGAAACCGAAGCTTCGGCCGCGCTTTCAGGCACGGAGTCCGGCTTGTTAACCACTCCTCCTTCCGCGGGCGGCGCGGCATGAGCGCTCTTTCCGTCAAATCCGTCAGCAAAGACGTGATTCTTTATGTGCCGGGACGAGTCATTCCCGCCTTAATGCAAGCACTCACCATTTATGTGCTTACCCTTCTGTTCCTACCCGATGAGATTGGCCGGTATGACCTGACCTTCCGGCTCACCCTTTTTCTGAGCACATTCACCATCCTTTGGCTCAACATGGCGATATTGCGGTTCTATCCCGCGTACACCACCCGCGGACAGGAACATGAATTCTTCGGGGTGATGGGCCGCCTGAAATATGTGGGCATTCTCATCGGGTTGATCACCGGCGGCGCACTGTATTTCGTTGGACCGGATTCTCTGTGCGGCTCCTACCGCGATCTGATCCTGGTGGGCCTGTGCATGTTTGCCGCCTACAGCCTGTATGAAACCGGCATGGCGGTCCTCCGGGCCAAACGCCGCCCGGGCCTCTACTCCATCGCCTCCGCCGCCAATTCCATCATCCGCCTCCCCGTGGCCGTTGGCATTATCCTCGCCCTGAAAACGGGTGTTGCGGGACTGCTCTGGGGCGCCACTATTGTCTACCTCATTACCCACGCGCTTGTGATGCGGCGTCATGTCGGCCCGCCCGTGTTGCGCCTCAACCCCGCCGAACGGGATATTCAAAAAGAGATTCTCTATTACGGTTTGCCGGTGTGCCTCACCCAACTCTTCAATTTTTTCATTCTCAACAGCGACCGTTTTCTTCTCAAGGTGCTTCAGGACGATGCGCATGTCGGCTTATATGCCGTGGCCACCAACCTTGTCGATCAACCCATGATCCTCGTGCTGCAAACCTTCACCCTCGCCGTCTTTCCCTCCGTCGCCGCGGCGTGGGAAACGGAAGGCCGCGCCCACACCGAGGTTCTTGTGAACGGGGTCACGCGCCTGTTTTTCCTGGTGTGCCTGCCGCTCATGGTCTTTCTGTGTTTGTTTGCCAGCCCGTTGTTCCAGGTATTGGCGCGCGGCGCCTCCTACCCCGCCTATGTGGCCGCGCCCTGGGTGGCTATCGGCTCGCTGTTCTACGGGCTCAGCTATTTCGCCAGCTTCGGCCTGCATCTTTCCAAAAAAACCTATCTGCTGACCCTGATGACGGTCATGGCCGTGGGGTTGAATCTGGTCCTGAATTATTTCGTGATCCCCCATTACGGCTTTGTGGGCGCGGCCATCGTCCGCATCCTTTCCAATGCCGTGCTGGTGGCTTCGGTGGCCGCGGCGAGTCACCGGCACCTTCATTGGAAGATTCCCGTCCTGAGCACCGTGCGCATTCTGCTCGCCGCGGGCATCGCCGGCGTCGCCCTCCTTCCGGTGGCGCATGTGTTGCCCATCAACCTCTTTACCCTCGCCCTCCTGTTCGGTTTGGCGGGAGCCCTGTATGCCGTGCTGCTGGTGATCCTGCGGGAAGTGCCCTGGTCCGATGTGCGCGCCCTGCGCCGGTGGTTGAAACTCCCGTAACAGCCCCGGCCATAGCGTACCGTCCCGCTTGTGACCCACCCGGATATGGACGGCGATGAACCTCCATTCACGCCCGGTAACCCCTGTATTGCAATCAGGGACCGAGGCCGCGAACAAGGCGACAGCCGTACATGACGAGGAGGGAAGCCGTCCGCTATTTGCTTTCTTCTGGCGGGATTCAGGAAAATCAGCCGGGGGAATACGGAATGCAGGCCGCGGGTTCATGCCGGTGAAAGCATGGCAACAAAAGGGTTCCGAACGCAATGGAGCATTTTCTGACGCTGATGCATCGAGCGCAGGCCGGGGATCCGGGCTTTGCCCAGGTATCCCGGGAAACCTGTGTGGAAGCCGCGCGCGCGTATGTGCATGAGCAATGGCAGAACATTCGGGAATCCCACGCGGCAGGAGAATCCGGGAGCAACGTGTTGCGGCGCCTGACACAGGCCGCCGACACGGTCCTTCGCGGGGTGCTGGAATTCGGCCTGTATCACAGCGGACGCCGGGAACAACTGTTGTCGCAAACCGCCATTTGCGCGCTGGGGGGCTATGGCCGCCGGGAATTAAGCCCCCGGTCGGATTTGGACGTCTGCCTGCTGTATGACCGGCGGATGAACCGGCATATTGAATCGCTCAACCAATACCTGGTCCCTTTTCTCTGGGATATGGGTTTTCAGGCCGGCTATGCCATCCACCGGGTGTCGGAAGCGGTGAACCTCTCGCGGCAGGACCCCGAAGTATATACCGCGTATGCCCAAGCACGTCTTATCCACGGCGACACCCGCACCTTTGCCCGCCTGAAACTGTTGCTCAACGATCTCAAGGACCGCGACCGGCAGCGGATTCTCGCCCATGTACGGCGGCGCGAACAGCCGGAGGAGCTTCCGGAACACCACCAGGACATCTATAACCTCGAACCCGACCTGAAGGAAAACGTGGGCGGGCTCCGCGATTTTCACGCCGCGCAATGGATGATCCTGATTACCCACGGCTTTTTGAGCCTGGATGACCTGCAGCGCCTGGGGCACCTCGCGTATGACGAATACCTGGGCCTTGTGGAAGCCCTCGATTTTCTCTGGCGCATCCGGAACGAACTCCACTTCCATACCGGAAAACCGGAGAACCAGCTCACCTTCGGCATGCAGCAACATCTGGCGCACGTATTCGGCTATGGCGGCGATGTTCAGGAAAGCATGAATCATTTCATGCAAGAGTACTACAGCGCGGCCCAGCGGATTCGGCAATTCCTTCATCTGGCCGCCCGGCTGTGCGATCAGCCGGCCCAGGGCGTCGTGGAAGAAGGCCCCGGCCCCAGCCGTTCCAGGCTGACCGTGTACCGCGGGCAGCTTTCCGCCGGAACCCTGGAGCGAAACTGGTTTGCCGAAAACCCCGCGCGCCTGATGCAAGTGCTGTGGGAATGCACCCGCCGCCGTGTTTCGCTGAGTTACGACATGCACTCCTGGATAACCGACAACTTATCCCTGGTAAATGACGCCTTCCGCGCCAGCGATGTGGTCCGCCGCTATTTTGTGGCCATTTGCAGCCGCATGCTGCAAGCCGGGGAAGTCCTGCGGCAGGCCTCGTCCACCGGCCTGCTGGGCGCCTATCTCCCCGAATTCGAGGCGGTGCGGGGCATCATCCGCTACGAGGATTTCCATAGCTATCCGGTGGACGAGCACATCCTCCGCGCCCTGGAAGCCCTTGCCGGCGTCCCCAAAATGGAAGGCTTCGTCGGCGGGGTTCTGAGAAAGGCCCTTGAACACATCCGCGACCCCCACATCCTCGTCATGGCCATCCTCTTTCATGATCTGGGCAAAGCCTCCGGGGAAACCCATGTGGAGGCGGGGGTGATCGCGGCCCGGGCCATTTGCGCGCGCATTGGCCTGCCCAAGGATGAAACGGAGCGCATCGCGTTTCTGGTGCAACACCACCTCTTGATGACCAACATCGCCTTTTACCGCGACACGGATAACGCGGAAACCGTAAGCAAATTCGCCCAGCAAATGAACTCGGACGAACGGCTGCGCGAATTGCTGCTCCTTACCTATGCCGATCTCGCTTCGGTGGGACCCAATGTCTGGAATGATTGGAAAGGCGCCTTGCTCCTGAAACTCTTTCTGAAGGCGGAACGCATTCTGCTCGGACGCTCCCAAGTGATGGAAGAGGAGTTTTGGACCCTGCCCAAGGCCCAGGCGGTGCACGGATATGTGAGCCACCGCCTCGCGGAAAAGGTGGAAGACTATTTGAAGGCCATGGGGGAACGCTATTTCATTGCCTTCTCTCCCGAGTATATCGCACGCCACATGGAATGCCTGGAAGAAGCCCGCCAAACCGGCCTCGCCCTGCGCTGCTGGACCCATGAGGACACCGCCATGAGCGAGGTGGTCATATGCACCCGCGACCGCCACGGCCTCTTTTCCGAAATTGCGGGCAGCTTCGCCTCCCAACTCGTCAACGTTGAAGGCGCGGCCCTGTTTACGCTTCCGGAGGGATGGGTGGTGGATTGCTTTACGGTCAAGGACGCCGCCAATGACCGCCCCATGACCCATGCCCAATTTCAGGGCGTCAAACAGGTGCTGACCGACGTCCTGGTGGGCGGAAAAGAAATCCAGGCCTGCGTGGAGCAGTCCCGGCGGCGCTTGTTCGCGCTGTTGCAGCCCCGGGTCCCCATGCGCACCCGCGTGAGTTTCGACAATAGCGCCTCCGCCACCGAAACGGTGATTGACATAGAAACAGGCGACCGCACCGGATTGTTGTATGATATAGCGCGTTCCCTGTCGCTGATGGGCGCCGACATCCTGTCGGCGCGGATTATGACGGACGCGCGCCGGGTGCGCGACGCCTTTTACATACAGATGAACAACAAACGGATCGAGGAGCCCGCCGTGCTCTCGACGCTGCGCACGGGGGTGGAACAAGCCATTCATGGCGCCCCCGCCGTGGAAAACATAGGAGTTTGAAAATGCACGTTCTCTTGCTTGCGGTTGTG
>CAYXPO010000355.1:0-5520 GCA_964466925.1 uncultured Nitrospirales bacterium | reverse complement strand
GTGGTCCGCTTGTATGCCTTTTGAGATCAGGGCAATTTGCCCCAAGCGCGGGTCCCCGGCGATGGAACTCAGGCTTAATTGGGATACGGAGAAGCTCCCCGTAATATCCCCTTGGTCCGCGAGGCAGCCGCTGTTTTGGTCATTCGGATCATTAAACGTGAGGCGGCCTTCAACGGTAATGCTGTCTTCTTCATTGAGCGTCACGTAGCTGAACACCACCTGCGATTTAAGGTCTTTGGCGATGGATTGGTCGCACTCATTGCCGGCGTCGGTGGCGCACCAGTTTTCCAGTTCGGAATACACGGGCACACGCAACGGGGTGCCGAAGGGGTCTGTTTCGCCGGTGGGCGCGTTCCGCGTGGAGTAATAATGGCCACCGGTCCCATTGGCAATGCGGACCAGAGGATCCGCCACCACTTTGGACCCCCAGCCGACAAAGAACGCGCGTGTATTGTTGGCCAGCAGCACGGAAATCGTATCCGTGACAATGCCCGGAGGCGTGGTCATGTTGCCGTCGGTGACGCAAATGATGCCCCGCACATCCGCGTCGTCAAAGGGGATGAGATTTTGAGCCAAGTCTTCCTGTGCCAATTCTTGCGCCGCAAATTCGAGCGCGGGCAACAGCCTTGTTGCGCCGTTGTCATGCACCACAATGCTCTTCAGGCGCGCCTGCAGCAGCGCCCGGTCCGCGGAAAACACCGGGGCGGTGTCACTTTCCCGGATCACACGCACGCCGTTTGTGCCGCGTTCGTTAAAGATGGCCAGCCCCACCTTGTAATTCGAGGGCAATTCGTTGATCAGCTTGGCGATGGCATTTTCATAGACGGCCTGAAGCCAATCGGGCTTATTCGTCAAAAAGTCATCCTTCAACTGATGCGCGGCGGCCTGCATGCTTCCGGAATAATCGAGCAGGATCATCACATTGCCGCGGATATGGTTTGCGCTGGTCAGGAACTGATTCGTCTCCGTAAGGTCCAACTGGACATTCTTCTCGAAGACGGCGAATTGATTGCCCACGGAATCCAACAGTGACTCGGGAATGGGGAGAATTTGATACTGGATATTGCGCATCATCAAGACGAAGCGGAGGAGGGAGGGAATCCGCAAACGCGGCAGGCCCGTTTCAATGGTCAGGCTGGCGGCCTGCACCGAAACATTGACTTCCAAGGGGTCCACATTCACCAAAGGCACTTGCTGGCCATTCTTGATTTCAAAGGCGGTGATCACCAGTTTGGCGGAAGCGCCTTCCCCGTCGAGCTTGGTACGGTCTATGGACACGCTCACGGCCTGCCAATCCTTGATGTCGCCCACCACGCCAATGCTGGCGCCCGTTTCCGGAAACACCGACAGCCATTCCTTGGTCGAGGTCACCCGGAAATTCATAATGGTGTCCGGGTCGCCGAAATTCGCCACCCCCAAGGTGTCCGAATTTGCATACAACCCAAAGGCAAGGCTTCTTGGCGTTGCCCCCACCACCACCACCTTGGGAACCTGGACCTCCACGAGCAATGGCACGGAAGCATGGGCCGGATCATTCGACACCACGGTCAATTCATGCTGTGCGCCCACATAGGTGAGCCCCGTGCGATTCACGGTGATGGTTATGGTCTGCTGGATACCCGCACCCAAGCTTCCCTGCGAGGGAGAAAGGGAGGTGAGCCAGGACGGCGCTTGGGACAGATCGATGCTCCAGAAGAGTTCGCTCACCCCTTCATTGCGGATATAGAAGGTGCTCTTGGTTTCATTTGTGTCCAGATTCACATAGGCGATGTTGGCTTCATTCACCCCCTCGCCTTCCAGAACCATCTTGGGCAATTTGGGGATGCTCATATGAATATTGACGGTGGTGGGCACCGTGCTGTCGCCTTGCGCTTCAACCACAAACGAGTAATTGAATTCGTATTCGCCTTGCGGAGCCGCGTTGCGGTCCACCCGGACCGTGACCGCGTCGGTTTGCGCACCCGCGACCGTGCCCGAGGCAATGCCATTGGTATTCACCGGCGTCAGGCGCAACCAGGCGGGAAACCCCGCCGTGTCAATCCGCCAGTTCACCGTGCCGACACCGTCATTCCAGATGCCAATCAATTGCTCGACGCCGGTCATCCCAAAATCAATGGTACTCGGCTCCACGGTAAGCGCCGCGGGGCGCGGCCGTGTCATGCGCACCACCACCGTGCGCTGGCTGGTTCCAAAGACAAATACCAAGGAGGCTTGGTGGGTGCCGGGTTCCACCGCCAGCGGATTCACCGTCACCTGCACGGAATCCGCGGTCACCAGTGTTCCGGACATTTTGTTCAGGCTCAGCCAGGCGGACGCGGCCGCAGGCACGGACACAGACCAATTGATGTTTTGCGGACCCAGATTCTGCAGCGAAAAGGCATTGGATGCGGACGCGGTGATCGTTCCAAAATCCAACAGGCCCGGCGATACCGTAAAACCGGTGACCGTCATTGAGACGGGAACTTCCAATGAATACCCAATCGCGGTGGCCGTGACGCGGATGCGCCCGGTATAGCTCGCCGGAGTTAATCCGGCAGGATTGACCGACACCGTCGCCTGCACCAATCCCGACCCGGGCAGGGTGGCCAAGTGGGGCGTTACCCCAAGCCACGCGCCTCCCGAATCCGTCAGGGCTTCCAAAGAAACCGCCGTGGGCACGGTGGCGCCGTTGGTGATATTCAATATTTGCGTGGAACCGGATTCCAGCCCCCCAAAATCAAGCGGCGTGGGCAACACCGTGAACGGCGGCACATCAATGCGCACGGGAATTTGCCGGTTCCCGCCATTGGAGGCCACTGTAATCGTTGCCTCATGACTGCCGCCGGCCAGCCCGGCACGGGTGGCGCGCACCGTTACGCGCACGGGCACGGCTCCCACGGCCAATTCCCCCGAAGCCGGAGTGACCGAAAGCCACGCGGCCCCGGCGGGAAGCGTGATGGACCATATGAGGGTTTCAAGCCCCGTGTTGGAAATTTGCAGTTGCGCCTCGGTCTGCGCGGCCCCAAAATCCAGTGACTCGGGGGTTACCTGCAACACCGGAATCCCTTGCGCCATGGCGCTGACCGGCACGACTTGCTCCCCCCCATTCGAGGTAAACACAATTTCCCCCCGGGAAATGCGGTCCGGAACATCCAAGGGAAGCAAATCCCGGAGCACAGTAAGTTGGATGACATCAACGTCCGTCTTCACCGTTCCAGACAACGTGGACGACACTTGTTTGCCGGAGGCTTCCACGTTGGCCATAAGCAGCCAGGGAATGTTTTCGCGCGCTTCCCAGGACAGGACGCCCGATCCCATATTGTGCACCCGGATATTGATCGTGGAGGTGCTGGTGCCAAAGGCGGCGGAACCCGGTTCCACCATCAATTGCGATAATGGGCATCCGGACAGAACGGCGAGCACAAGGGAAAGCCCCAATGGCATCAGCCAATATCGTGTACGCGGCATACCGAACTCCTTACCTTCGCGTTTTCAACGCCTTCCGTCCGCACGTTTGTTCAGGACGCCAGGCGCCCTGATGCGCCAATGCGCCTTATGGAACAATCAACGTCGCAAGCACATATTCCGTGCCAAAAAAGTCTGTTTGTATCTGCAATTGCGCCTGAGTGAACCCGGGATTTAACCCCGTACGGCTCACCTGCACATGGATGGTTTCCGATTCGCCGGGCTTCAAGACGCTCTGGGGGGTTTCCGAGAGGGCATTTCCATAACGAATGCTGGTAATCCATTTGGGTACGGACTCGGGCGTTATTGACCACGTGAAGGTATCCAACCGGTTATTGCGTATCGTGCCCGCGTTCGCGTTCGCGGGAATTTCCAGCGGATTGGGCACGGCCAATACTCCGGGCAGGTCTTCGCGGTCTGGATAGGGATCGTTGAAGTCCATCAATCCGTCTTCATCGCGGTCCCAGGCGTTCGCCGCTTCCGGCGCTATTCCGGGATTGGCCAGCACCAGCGCGGTATTGGCGGGAGGGGCGTTATCGAAAAAGGAACTTACAGACAACTTGCGTTCCGGGAAAGTGGGTCCGGCGGGATACAGGAAATAGATGGTTTCGGAAGGATGCGTGGGGGTTTCCGGATGGACAAAAATCTGATTGTCCACGCGCATTTCCACGAAAAACTCGGGTTGACGCGGCACAGTGGAAAACGCATCGGTAAACTCGGACAAGCCGGTGACGGTGATTTTCAGGAGATCGCCAAAAGCGCCGTACGGCAGTGGATTGTTCTGGCTTGTCAGCAAGTTGTATACCCCGTCGCTTCCCTCGAGCAGCCGCCAGGAAGGCTTGAAGGGATCGTTGGAGATCAACAATCCATCCGGGGCCAATTCCACTTTCATCCGGGCATGTTCATGAAGGGCCGCTTCCGCCGCCGGCATGTTGGGGGGCGCGCTCAGGAAAAAGCGCATTTTCATACGGGTCACGTTGCGGGGAATATAATCGGCGCGCACAAAGATTTCCGCGCGCGTCGCCAAATCCGGGTCCGGTTCCGCCGGGTCCGTGAAAATCCCCGTGGTGCTCATGGCTATCTGGCCGCCCCGGACATCGCCATGATAGAAGACCGCATCTTCCTCAAAAATACCCGCAATGGTCGTATTGTCCGGCTGGAGGTATTCGGCACGAATGGAATAATCGCCCCCTTCCTGCTGGGGCGTTATGTAGGTCAACACGATTTGATTGCGCAATTCATTCCAGATCAGGCCGGGTTCGTCGAACAGGTCCGCGGTCACGGATTGCGCCACCACTGGGGAAGCGCCCACATCCATGCGGATCGTGGCCGTGGCCGCGCCGTCGTTGGAGGCAATTGACAGCGTTCCGATTTTCGTGCTATTGGGGGCCGCCAGTGAGGGATCAACCCGTACCGACACCGTGCTTCGCGCCCCGGGGGCAAGATTGCCGTTCGAGGGCAATACCTCCGCAATCCAGTTCGCCCCTTCCGCGATGGCCACCGACCAGGTCAGTATTGCATTGCCACTGTTCACCACGTCAAAATACACCCGGTTGTCCGCTGTGATCGTGGCGGGTTCGAGGGAGAGGCTTTTTTCGCTGGCCAGAAACTTCGCCAGATTGGCCGCGTTCCCGGCGTTGTAGAAATGGCCGCCGGTGTCATTGGCCAGCACCAGCATGTCCGCGGCATTGACGGAATTGCCGGCCTTGTAGCCCAGCGGATACAAGCGCACACGCGCTGATTTGGCCAGATCGGTGACATCGCTCACGGCCGCGATGGAGGCATTGTCACGTCCGTCACTGATAAAGACCAGCGCCCGTACATCGGCTTCATCAAACGGGAGGGTGTCCGCCGAGTCTTCAGCCTGCAACACGCCAATCCCGTTTATCAATGCATCCCGGATGTCGGACACGCCATAATACGGAACCGTGAACACGTCAATAGCCCGTTTCAGCACGGCGCGGTCCGTTGAAAACGCATGCATCAGGCGGCTGGGCTGCTGTCTATCAAAATAATACATCAGCGCCACGCGATAGCTGGCGGGCAGATCATCCAGGAACTTCTTCGCCGCCGCCT
>CAYXPO010000354.1:0-5528 GCA_964466925.1 uncultured Nitrospirales bacterium | reverse complement strand
GGATAAGTCCAAGGCGGGCGCCGGCGGCTCTTTCGCGGGCGCGGGAGGCTCCGCCGATGCGCCCGCCGCCGCCAAGGGGGTGGTCATCAAGACCCCGCCCGCCGTGCGCTGTATGAATTCCCGGCGTTTCATTGGTATTATCCGAGGACGCGTTTGAGCCGTTCCAGGATTTCCCCGGCCTCGCGGATGATATCGTCCATGATCTCTTTGCACGATTTGATTTCGTTGATGCGCCCCACCACCTGCCCGCAGGCAATCGTGCCGCGCTGCACGTCGCCGCTCAGATAGGCTTCAAGCCCCACCTTCCCGCTGATTACCGGGAGCAATTCGTCCAGTCCCGCGCCGCCGGCTTCGAGCTGTTCCACCGTTTTCGCCGCCTCGTTCTTAATGACGCGCGCCGCATTGCGGATCGAACGCTCGATGACCATGGTATCCGTTTCCTGCGCGGCCACCATCCATTGCTTGAAGTTTTCGTGCATGGGGCTTTCTTTCGACGCCATGAAGCGCGTGCCCATCAACATGGCTTCCGCGCCAAAGGCCAGCGCCGCAATCAGCCCGCGCCCGTCGCAGAATCCGCCCGCCGCAATGACGGGGATGTTGAGTGACTTGGCGGCTTTCGGCGCCACAATCAAACTCGGCACATCGTCCATGCCCGGATGCCCGCCGCACTCGAAGCCCACCACCGTCACCGCATCCACCCCGATGGATTCCGCTTTCTTCGCGAACCGCACCGCGGGCACTTTATGAATCAGCTTGACGCCCGCCGAATGCAGTTTGCCGAGGTACGGCTCGGGATTGCGCCCGGCGGTCTCCACCACCGGCACCCCCTCCTCGCACACCACGTCTATATAGCTTTCCGTCAGATCCCCCGGGATCATCACGGGCAGCATGCTCACATTCACCCCGAAGGGTTTGTCCGTCAGATCGCGCGTCTTGCGGATTTCCCGCCGCAGTTCGTCCGTGGTCGCGAACGACATCGCGGTGATAAACCCCAGGCCGCCCGCGTTCGACACCGCCGACACCAATTCCGCCCGCGACAGCCACTGCATCCCGCCCTGCAATACCGGGTACTCAATCCCCAGCATCTCCGTAATGCGCGTCTTCAACATGCTCATAACCTCCTCTGGTTCCGCGCAGTATACCATGCCAAGGGGAAAAACTGCGCAAATTTGGCCCGGCCCCTTGACCGCCTCCGTCCGGGCATCGCATGTTCGTGTTTATTCGTGAACTCCGGGTCTGAGGTGAATCCCTTTGGCCGCTTTCCCCCCGTTCCCAGGAATTGGGAACGCACATGCCCCCAAAGCGGCCTATGACAAACGAAACGCGTTTACGGTTCTCCAAAGATAGTCCGCGGAGCGGGTTTTTGCGGAGGAATCAACGGATATCCGCACCACCCCAATTTCAGGATGTGGCTTCATGGATGAGGAATTTTCGGATGCCCTTACCTGAATCTGTGACGGCGAAACATCCGTTTGCCCGTATATGGAAAGCGCTTGGTCCGTGGAGTTCTCCTTTTCAGCAGGAATAGAGCCCATTCGGTCTATTTCTCGCTTAAGAATTCCACCATGCCTTTGATGCCGCCGAGGGTCATGTCTTCCATGTGGAAGAATTCGCGGAGGCGGTTGAGGGTGTAGGCGCCATAGGTGGCGGCCCACTGATCACGGGTGATGGGGTTCAGCCAGACGCTGTGGGGAAACCGGTCCGAGAGGCGTTTCAGCCAATAGGTGCTGGGGGGGGCGCTGGAGACGCCGTACTGATAAATTTCGCCGCCCTGCAATTCCAATTCTTCCGGGGCCATGGTGCCGTCGCCCATGAACACCACTCGCGTGTCGTTCCGGCGCTGGAGGATTTGTTCGAGCGGCGCGGGTTTCGAGCGCCGGGCATCGGTCCAGACCCGTTCGTAGATCGTGTTGTGAAAGAAATACGTGGTGAGATCCTCGAATCGCTCGTGGAGTTTGGTGAACAACAGCCGCGTGATTTCGACAAAGGGCCGCATGGAATAGCCGCCATTATCAATAAAGAGCATGACGCTGATTTTATCCCGCAGGTCGCGCTCGAAGACCAGGTCAATCTCCCCGCCGTTTCGTGCCGTGCGCCGGATGGTGTCGTCCAGGTTCAGGCGGTCCCGGGGCCCCTCGTTTTTCATGTGCTTCATGGTTTCGAGCGCCTGCCGCAGGTTTTCCTCACGGAGTTGGTTGCTTTCCGAGTATTCGATGTAGCGGCGCTCGCCGATCACCTTCATGGCGGAGCGGTTCCGGGATTCGCCGAATACCCGTATGCCGCGTTCGGCGTTGCCCGAATGTCCGAAGGGCGAATTGCCGCCCGTGCCCACCCACCGGCTCCCGCCGTGATGCTCTTCCATTTGCTTCCGCAGCGTGTCCCAGAAGCGTTTCATCAGTTCGTCCGCGTCATATTCCCAATATGCCCGCCGGGGCAGGGTTCCGTCCGCGAGCTGCTTCTCCAGCCAGCGCTTGAACTGCTCCGTATTGAACAGCGCATAGTCCCCTTCCTTCACCGCCGGAATGTCCAGCCCGTAGAAATAGAAGGCGAACGCCCGCTCGAAGGCGTCCATATGTTCCACCCGCCGCACGAACACCAGCCGCATGAACACAAACAGGTCGTCGAGATTCTTCACCACCCCCTTCTCAAACCCCTTGTTCAGTTCCAGCAGGTCCTTCGTGCCCGCCGGCACCCCATACTCCCGCAACAACGCCACAAAATCCACAAACAGCGCGTTGCTGTACGCGGGCGATTTATCCTTTGTTTTACCGGTTACGTTCATGAGAAGCACTCGCTCATGCGGGCGAATTGCCATGCGCATACAAACGATAGTGTACGGAAGCCCATACGCTTCAGGCAATCCGGACGTTTCCGGCAAGATTGCCGCATTGTCCTGATTGCGCGGTTTGCGATATGATCTATGCATACTGGCGATCTTAACTGGGGTGCTGTAACCCCCAACAAGAAGGAATCCCAACATGTTTGAGCGGCTGGAAATGGCCCCCCCGGACCCGATTCTGGGTCTGACGGATGCATTTAAGAAAGACCCGCGCGCGGATAAAATCAACCTTGGCGTGGGGGTGTATAAAGATGCGCAGGACCGCACGCCGGTGCTGGAATGCGTGAAGAAGGCGGAGGAACGGCTGCTGAAACAGGAATCCAGCAAGAGCTACCTGCCGATTCCCGGCGCGCCGGAATACGGCGCCCAGGTGCGCGCCATGGTCTTCGGCGCGGACCATGAAATCCTCGCGAGCAAACGCGCGGCCACGGCGCACACCCCCGGCGGCACGGGCGCCTTGCGGGTGGCGGGCGATTTCATCCGGCGCATGCTCAACGGGAAAACGATTTGGGTGAGCAGCCCCACGTGGGAGAACCATCAGGGCGTGTTCAAGGCGGCGGGTCTCGAAATCAAGACCTATCCCTATTACGATGCGGAAAACAAGTGCCTCGACTTTGACGGCATGATGAAGGCGCTGAGCACGGTCCCGGAAGGCGACGCGGTGCTGTTTCACGCCTGCTGCCACAATCCCAGCGGCATGGACCCCGACCTCAAGCAATGGGCCGCGATGGCCCGGTGCGTGCGGGAGCGCAAGGCGCTGCCCGTGCTCGATTTTGCCTACCAGGGCTTCGGTGACGGTTTGGAAGAAGACGCGGCCGGCCTGCGCCAGTTCTGCACGCCCGGCTGTGAATTGATCGTGTGCAGTTCGTTTTCCAAAAATTTCGGGCTGTATAACGAACGCTGCGGCGCCATCACGCTTGTGGGCCAGGATGCGGAAAGCACGGAGAAGGCCTTCAGCCAGATGAAACTCTGCATCCGGCAAAACTACTCGAATCCGCCTTCGCACGGCGGCGCGATCATCACCACGATCCTTACGGACCCCGAATTGCGCGCGCTCTGGGAACAGGAACTGAAGGCGATGCGCGACCGCATCAACGGCATGCGGCACCTTTTCGTGAAGACGCTCAAAGAAAAAGGTGTAGACCGCGATTTCTCGTTCATCACCCGGCAGAAAGGCATGTTCTCCTTCTCCGGGCTGACGAAGGATCAAGTCGCGGCGCTGCGCGACAAGTATGGCATCTTCGCCGTGGCCTCCGGGCGCATCAATGTCGCCGGCATGACCGAGAACAACATGGACCGCCTCTGCACCGCCATCGCGGACATCCTCCGCGCGTAACGGCTGGGAAAACACGTAATTTCTTCCCTGGGTTGCATTCCGCCGCCCAGGGTTCTCTTTTTTCCCATAAAGAGGCTTCACGCGCGCCCCTAATAACACGGGGAAAATGACTATGGGAAAAATCCGAAACAGAAAAATCCAAAATTTCTGCGGCGCCCATCATGTCCGGGGAATGAACGATATCGCATTGTTTTACCGATGCGCCCACACAAAATAATCAGGGGGGCGGGATAAAAGAATGGCGGTTAAGCCGAATGACCTGGAGCAATTTAATGTTGTGATGCCGGAATCCCAACCAACAACCAGCAAAACTGCCTGCGATATGCCGATTTTTGTACTAACGGCAGATCAACATTGAAATGCTCCAACCGCCTGGAAAAAGAACTCGCGCGTTGTTTAATGTCCCGGGCAGAATCCGTCCTCCGTGGCCTGGGCGGGACAGTAGTGGTATCCGCCGGAATTGAAGAACTGGATGATGCGCAACAATTCCGACAAACTGATCAGCCAGTCCTGCGTGTTGTAATCGCTGGCATGCGGCGCACAGTGATGATCCCCCTGCCCCGGCGCATAGCCGTCTTCCGTGCCCGCCTGGCAATGGTATCCGCCGGAATTGAAAAATTGGATCACGCGCAACAGTTCTGAAAGGCTTACCAGGCCGTTGCAGTCCTGATCGGCGTTATGACAGCCGGACTCGCCTTCGGATTGGCCTTCCGCTTGGCCTTCGGAAACACCCTCAACAGCACCTTCGGGCTGGCCTTCCACCACCCCTTCAATGGCGCCTTCCGCCTGCCCTTCAACAACCCCTTCAACAACACCTTCGGCAACACCTTCGACGGCACCTTCTTCTGTGCCTTCGCCTTCAAGTATACCTTCGGCTTGTCCTTCAACAACCCCTTCGGCCGCACCTTCTTCTGTGCCTTCGATTTGTCCTTCGGCGACGCCTTCAACCAGGCCCTCGACAGTGCCTTCCATTTGGCCCTCTTCGACACCTTCACCTTCAATCAAACCTTCGGATTGACCTTCAAGTTGACCTTCTTCGACACCTTCACCTTCAATGATACCTTCCGGTTGGCCTTCTTCCGCCCCTTCGCCTTCAATTTGACCTTCAGTGATGCCTTCGAGGGCGCCTTCTTCCGCCCCTTCGCCTTCACTCTGGCCTTCAAGCGCGCCTTCTTCGAGGCCTTCGCCTTCCAGTTGGCCTTCCACAACACCTTCGGCACCGCCCTCGCCCTCTGTCTGGCCCTCCACTTCTCCTTCACCCCCCGCCAATTCCGCGAGGTTCATCTGTTCGTACATGAAGCACGCCAGCAATTGTTCAACGGTCTCTCCATTGGCCGGTGCTTCATCTATGGT
>CAYXPO010000353.1:0-5534 GCA_964466925.1 uncultured Nitrospirales bacterium | reverse complement strand
GCCATCCCCGCCGCGAAAACGGGGCGGGAGGACGCCAACCGCACTGACATGGCGCTGGTGAAGCGCGCCAAGCATGGCGACCCCGAGGCGTTTTCGGAACTGGTCCGCCGCCACCAACATATTATTTACAACGTGGCGTACCGTTTCATGCGGGATACGGCGCTGGCGGAAGACATGTCGCAGGAGGCCTTTTTGAAGGCGTACCGGCTGCTCAAAGGCTTCCGGGGCGATTGCAGTTTCAGCACCTGGATGTACCGGGTGACGTGCAGCGTGTGCCTGACGGAACTGAACCGGCGCAAACGGCGGGGCGAGGTGGAATTGTCGCCCGCAAATACGCTGGATGCGTCCATTGACCCGCCGGACGCGTCAGACATGCCGGAGCACATCCGGCGGTGCGTGCAGCAGCTTCCGGACCGTTACGCCACCATTATCACCCTGTATTATTTGCAGGGGATTTCGTATGAAGACATTGCGCAGGTGATGCGCATACCAATGGGGACCCTGAAGACCTGGATGTTCAGGGCGCGCAAACAACTCAGAAAAATCGTGGAAAAGGAGGTATTCCGAAATGAACTCGCGGAAACCGATTGATATTGACGCGGCCATTGAGGCGGCCTTGAGCGGCGAGCCGATGCGGACCGCCCCGGAAACCCTGCACCGGCGGGTCGAAGAGCGGTTGCGCATCGTACGGCTGAAAGACCAGGAGCAAACCCGCTTCCGGTATACCATGAGCACGATGGCGGTTGGCTTTTTGGTCGTGCTGGCCATGACCGGCCTGATTGTGTCGGTAACCAATTTTTACGTGCTGATTTTGCACGGCGTTTCGGGCGGCAAAGGCCAATATGACGCCTACGCCACCTCGTGGATTCTTTCAGCCTCCGGGTACAGCGGGGCGTATTCGCTGTTGTCCAGCCTGTTGCTGGGGCTGGGCACATTCATCGTGGCGTTGATCCCGTTGTGGAAGTATTTCAGCCGGGGCCACGCGCAAAAATTCTAAAATTGATCTGTAACGCCGTCTTGACGTCATAATAGTATGTTGAGACGGCGTTTTACTTTGCGGCGGGAGCGCTTGGGCATGCGGCCCCTCCCGCAGGCGGGCCATTAGCCCGCCGTGGCAGGCAATGCTGAAAAGCTACGGAATGTAAAAGGTGCATTATGGCGCAACGGCATCGTTCCGGTTCTTCCATATCCACGCTGCACATACTGGGCGGGGTGGTGTTCATGTTGGTTTCACTGGTGCTGCTGGCCTATTTTCTGGCGCCGCGCAAGCCGCCCGCCCCTCCGGTTTCGTCCATTTCCTATGCGGCGCGCCCGGAAACACGCAAGGATGGGACGCGCATCCGGAATGAGGCCCCGGCGGCCCGGCAATCGCTGAAAGCCGATGCGGGCGGAAAGAAAGAAACCGCCGCCACGGAAACAGCGGTGGAAAAACCCTACGGCCTCCTGGCCGCCGTCGTTGATGCGCACGGCGGCACACCTATTTCAAACGCCCGAGTGGTGATCCGCCGGGAATGGACGGACCGGGAAGAGGAAGACTGGAAACAGCGGAACGCGGAAGTGATCCGCGAGAAAAAGGCCAATGCGCTCGATGCGTTGAAGGAAGAAGAGCGGCGTCTCCGGGAATCGTACGAACAGCGGACGGAAGAGGATGGGCGGACGGAATTTCACATGGCGATGGCGGGGTCCTACCGGATCAGCGTCTATGCCAGCGGGTATACGCCGGAGGACCGGACGGAAAAGGTAAACGAGGCCGGGCAAAAGCCGGTGGTCGAGTTCAAACTGTCCAAGGGGGCGATGGTGTCGGGCCGGGTAACGGAGGCGGGCAGCAGCGCCCCGGCGCCCGGCATCGAGATTGAGATAGAACCGGCGAATCTGGACAAAGGACGCGGGGACCCCTCGTTCCGCGCCTCATATTGGGGCGGAGACCGTCCCACCACGGATGAGCAAGGGAATTTTCAGGTATCGGGATTGCCTGTGGGTGAATTTGCCCTGTCGCTCAACCTTCATAAAACCCCCTACCGGGTGGGCAAAGTGATTCCCTACCAAAAAGTGTCCATCACCCGTCCGGACCAGGAAATCAAGGGGGTGGATTTTACGGTGGATCCGGCGGGAATTGTCTGGGGCTATGTCACGACCCCCAAGAAAGAGCCGGTGAAGGGCACGGATATTCTGTTGTGCACCTCGCAGAGCGTGGTGTCGCAGGCGCTGACGAGCCTGGTGAAACAGGCCCCGCCCCTGCATGATTCCTCGGAAGAAGACGGCTATTATGAGTTGGTGGGGGTGCCGCTGAATGAGGAATACCGGTTGTACGCGACCTCGGAAGGGCATTCGCCGCAACTGGCCGATCCGTTCATATTGACCCCGGCCAACCGCAGCGTGCGGATTGATGTGTACATGTTTTCGGGGACGAATGTTTACGGGCGCGTGGTGGACAGCCGCCGGAAACCGATTCAGGGGGCGCAGGTGATCTGCCTGCCGAGTTATAAGCAGTTATTGACGCCCATGCAGAATGCACAGGCGTTCCGGGATACACGATCCGATACGGACGGCAATTTCACCATCAAAGAGTTGCCGCCGGGAAATTACCAGGTGTTCGCGCAAAAGGAGCGGTATAAGATCGCAACGTCCGGCGAGCCGATTTATCCCAATGGATATTCGGATATCAACGGGCTGGAAATCATGCTGTATCCGGTGGATGAAGGCACGCACTCCATTTATGGCACCGTGGTGAACAGTGCAGGGCAGCCGATGGACAGTGTCAAGATTGCCGTCGAAGGGATGGGCATTGAGAGCCTTCAGGGCATTGATCGCAATGCCACAACCGGTTCCGATGGCAAGTTCCGCATTGACGGTGTGGAATCCGGGGCGTACCGCCTGACGGCCACCAAGGAAGGCTATGCGCCGCGCAAGCTGGGCCGGGCGCTGTTGGACCGGGAAAACAAGATTGTGATGGATGCCTCCGCGGTGATTCGCGGGGTGGTGTTGGTGAAGGAGACGAACCGTCCGCCGGAGGGCGGATATTCGGTGGGCGCCACGCCTTTGTCGGCATCGGGCAGTGTGAGTCTGGCGCGGCTGACGGAGAACCAACCGGCGGGCACGAATTTCAATAACCCGGATGGAAGTTATGAACTGTATGTGCCCGCGGGCCTGTATCGCGTGGAAGCGCGCGCGACGGGATTGACGCCGGGCCGACTCGAAGTCACGGTGGAAGCGGGACAGGTGCAGGAGAACGTCAATCTGTATCTCAGCGCCACCGGCGGCACCATAGCGGGGCGGGTGGTCACAACGGACGGGAAGAGCCCGCAGGGCGCCCAGGTAACCCTGATTGAAGCGGGCACGCAGTCGGAAGCGATGGTGATAACGGCGGTGGGACAAAGCCCCGGCAGCCAATCCACCCGGGTGGGATCGGACGGGGCCTTCTCCTTCACGAACCTTCCCGCCGGGTCGTATTCAGTGGTGGCGCGCCATGAAAGTTATGCGGCGGTGGACAGCGGATTGCTGATCTTGGAGGAACAGGGGAACATCAACAATGTGGAATTGCGGCTGGGCGGCGGCGGCGGGGTGCGGGGCTATGTATACCGCAACGGGAAAATCGCGGCCGGAGCCATCGTGGCCGTGATGGGCAGCGGCGCCACAAAAACCGCCACCACGGACCAAAACGGATACTACACCATTGACGGACTGGCTACGGGAACCTACCAGGCGATGGTCAGTTACGTGGGTTCGTCTTCGGGGGTGGACCTGAGTTCGCTGTATGATATTCAGGGCGTTCCCTTGGAGATCGTGGAAGGGCGGATGCTGGATTACAACTTTGGCGACACTTCCGGGGTGCGGATTGAAGGGCATTGTTCGCGGTCTCCCGGCCTGATTGGCTATGCCGTGATCCGGCCTCCGGGCATGAGCAACATTCAGGTGGGGGATGAAGCGGACATCGGGCAACTCACCGGCCAGGGCAGCGCCATCAATATGATGGGCGATTTCGTGCTGGAGAATGTTCCGCCGGGGCAATGGCAACTGGACATTTATTTCCCGGAATCGGGCGGATTCAATTCGTTGCGGTATGTGCATACGGAATTGGTCGAGGTGACGGGCCAGGAACAGAGCATCCCGCTGGATGTGATGATAAATAATTGATCAAAAAAAATGGTGCTCGTTCCCAAGTTGAACTTGGGAACGAGGGGACCACCGACAGAGGAATATGGATGGCGGTAATTGAATTACGCGGCGTGGAAGTGTGCTATGACGGCCTGAAAGCGCTCAACGGGGTGTCCTGTACGATAGACGGGGGCACAGTGGGGCTGCTGGGGCCGAACGGCGCGGGCAAGAGCACACTGTTGAAAACGCTGCTGGGGTTTACCCGGGCCACTCAAGGCGAAGTGACGGTGTTCGGGATGGCCATGCCGAAAAACGCGCTGAAGGTCCGCATGCAATTGGGCTATATGCCGGAACGGGAATCGGTGAGCCCGAAGGTAAGCGCGGTGTCGTTCATCACGTATTGCGGGCGGCTGTTCGGCATGTCGCGCGTGGATGCAATGGAACGTACGCATGAAGTGCTGAATTATGTCGGACTGGGCGAAGCGCGCTACCGGAAGATGGAGACCTACTCGACGGGAATGCTTCAGCGGGTCAAGCTGGCGCAGGCGCTGGTGCATGATCCGAAACTGCTGCTGCTGGACGAGCCCACAAACGGCTTGGACCCGCAGGGGCGCATCGAACTGCTGGAATTGATCAAGGAAGTGTCCGCGCGGCGGCGGGTCACCATTATTTTGTCGTCCCATCTGCTGCCGGACATCCAGCATGTCTGCGACAGCGTGATCCTGATTCAGGGGGGCGTGGTGACGCGGGCGGGTTCGATAGATGAATTGACCGCCGTGGTGGACCGTTGTTACGAGGTGCGCATTCGTGACAATAAAGACGGATTTCTGGCCGGACTGGCGGAGGCGGGCTTCACCTGGCAGGACCAGCAGGACGGAAACCTCTTCATTACGGCGCCGGACAGCACCGGCCCGCGTACGCTGTTCGAGATTGCCCGCGCGAAAGAAACGCAAATCCGGCATTTCCGGCCCGCGCGCCACAGCCTTACGGAAATCTTCGGGCAGACCGCAGGAAAGGAATAAACCGTGCCGATTTATGAACAGACCTACCGTCATTATGAAGGCCGCATGCGGCACGGCTTCCGCTGGCTGATTGTCATCGAACAGGAATTGCGGGTGCTGGTGAAGGCTAAACCCTTTCTGCTGCTGTTGCTGGTGGCGTTGATCCATTGCATCATCCGCCTGCTTCAGGTGGTGGCGTTTGATGTCGTCATTCAGGACCCCAACAATCCATTAACACCTCTGCTCAATCAGATTAAGGGCCTGATGGTCTCCGAACAGATGTTTTTTGATTTCCTGCGTTTGCAGACACCGGTGCTGTTCCTGATAACGCTGTATGCGGGGTGCGGCATGATCTGCAACGATTTCAACAATAACCTGATGGAAATCTACTTCTCGAAGCCCATCCGCTGGTACGACTACGTGGTGGGAAAAGTGATG
>CAYXPO010000352.1:0-5536 GCA_964466925.1 uncultured Nitrospirales bacterium | reverse complement strand
TTTCTTCCAGCCCATCCGGTATCGGCAGCACGCCATTGACCTTCACGATACCCCGTTCCGGCGCGGTAAACGCCTTCTCATCCCACTTGACCATATTCAACTCGCGCAGAATGCCCGATTGATTCAACTGCTGGGCGATAAAGGGCCCCAGCCGCCGTTCATTCACAAACAAGGTCAGCCCAACGTTCCCCTTCGCGTACTCCGCTCCTTCCAGCAACGCAATCTCGCGCGGCAGCAGTTTCGCCAGAACGCTTTCCGGGTTACTCGGCAACCAGGAGGGCAGGGGCACCGCATGCTCGGGCAGGTATTTCGGCACGAACGGCGCCAGTTTCTCCGGCTTTATCACCACGCGCGCCCGGGTGTCTTTTGTGGCCAATTTTTCATGCGGCACCGCCGCCGCCTCAGATATCCCATATTGACTGTCAAGTTTAACGTAGGCCACGCCCGCCGTAATCACCGCCGCGGCCGCCAGAACCAGCAGCACCACTAATGCAATCAGACAACCCTTCTTCACAGTGTGTTCTCCTGTTCAAATCATGGGGATTGAAAGAAATTCCATGCATGATCCTAAGCAAACCGGCGTCGGTTGTCAAACCGGCGGTTTACTCCCCCAATGCCCGGCGCAACGCCCCTTCAAATCCCGTCAGCGCATAGTCCCCTTTCAATGTATGTTCATTTGCCCATTGCGCTCCGCCCTCAAATCTGAAATGGTGCGCCGCCATCAGCATTTCACCCAGCCACTCTGCCGCGCCATTCACCGCCTCTTCCACCACCCCCGGCCGTTCTTCCTCCCCACATACCACGTCCACCTGGAAACGGACTTCATCATTTTTCGCCAGATCGCCCGCGATGGATAGATGCCGCACCAACAGTAACGCCTGTGTCAATGTCTGTTGCAAGGGGTCGTCACACCACCGGGGGTACGCGGCGTTCAAGGCCCCAAGCCATTGTGTCAACACCCCGTTGCCATTATCCGCCGATAATTCAATCAAATGTTTGCCCGATAGCGGGGGAGGGGGGAGGTCCTTCGTCTCCGGCCATTGCGCCGCCACCAGCGCCTGCGCATCCGGCGGAACGGGAATCACCCCCTGGGTCATCAGCACGCCTTCGGCTTTCGGCGTCACCTGATAGGGCCGCCATTGCACGAAACGCAATGCATGCAACAGGCGCGACTCGTTCAACGCCTCCATGAAATCGTTCGGTTCCGGGCGCACATTCACAAAGAACGCAGCCGCCAGCGAATCCTCCGCCTGTTCCTCCAACAGCAGCGATATCTCATAGGGAAGACGGTGTATCCAATTGATCCGGATGGGCCCGCCCTGCATCGAACTCAGTTGCGGCACCCCCTTGATGAACCGTGTGCCCATCGGCGCCAGCGACGAAATATACCGCTGAATCCGGTACGGCTGAAGCGTCAAGCGCACCGCCGTGGCGCGCCCCATAAACGCCTCATGAGGCACCCGCCCAAACGTGGCGTAAAAAAAGTAAAACCACGTGGCCGCCCCCGCGGCAAGGATCATTACCATCGTGAAAAGTGCGGTATATAGACGTGCCCGGGTCATCGTTGCGATTCACTTCCTCCACCGGATATAGGCATCCACCGGACGCAATACCGTGAATCCCAGCCGTTCATAGAGGCGCCGCGCCGGATTGTCCCGTGTCACCCCCAAAACCATCCGCCGCAACGCATTTTCGGAAAATGACCCCGCCAACTCCCGCACCAGCGTGCCGCCGGCGCCCTGGCCTCGAAACTCCCGGCGCACCGCCACTTGCAGCACAAATCCCGTATAGGGCGCGATTTCACATCCGAAAATCACCCCCGCGCACCGCGAATCCCGTTCCAACACCCGCGCATACCCCAATTCCACCGGGCCCAGCCCGCCCCCCATCACCCGTTCAATAAACGCCAGCGCATGAATCACATCAGACACCTCGAAATGAAGCCGCCTGCCCGGATGCCCCGTATACGCATCCACAATGCATTCCGCCGCCTCCACCCAGTCCTCGCGCCGCAGGGGCCGCGACACCCCCCCCGCGCCCGCCGCCACTTCCTCCACCGGCGCGCGCATAAGCTCCCGCGCGATATGCTCAAAACCAAGGCGCATAAATGGGTCATGCACGTTCACCCGGCACAGGGGTATGCACTCGGCCACCAGCCCCGTGGTTTCATTATTCCATAATGTCCGGACCAACGCATCCACCAGCAATGTTTCGGCGCCCTGCCCGGCATACGCTTCCAGCACGTGAATAAACGACACTTCCGCCGTGGTTTCATGCCGCAACCCGAAAATCATCCCCGCCATCAGGCCGTCTTCATACGCCCCCAAGGCGGTGACCTCCGGATGCGCGATATTTCCCAGAAACACCCCCCGCGCCCGTCGCTGGTAATCCGCCTCCGCCTCCGGCTCGTAAATGCTTCCCAACCCCTTGCCTATCTCATGGATAAAGGCGTCAAAATTCTCCGGCAACGCCTCAATGGGCCGTAGTGTCAGCATACATCCGCCTGTTGTTACAGCGCTTGCGCGCCCAGGATATCACAGCAGCAGCCACGCAAAAAAAAAGGCAATCAACAATAAAATAACCGCCATCGCCCAGAAAAGGATTCCCCCGAACGGGCTCGTTTCGTGGAAGGCGCGCACTTCAAACAGCACCTTGGGCAGGGTAAGGATGTCCTTGAAGCCAAACTGCTCTTTTCTGCCGATGGTCATCCAGAATTTTCCATCCTGGCCACTGGGGATATACCCCACCAGAAAATACTGCCCCGTCTGCGCCACCACCGGTTCATGCGCCGCGAACAACCAGGAATCCGTCCCCGTGAACTGTTCATAAAATTCTTCGGGCGTTTCGTCCTCCGTGGCAAACACGATTCCTCCGTACCCTTGCGGCACTGCAAACGGCACCTCCACCGCCGGCAATCCCGGGCCCAACAGCGCCATCGCCGGACGCAACGCCGCATACCGCGCTATCTTGGGAATCCCTTCCTGGATAAACAGCTTGGTGCTCGCCTCCAGATGAAATGTGAACCACAACTCCGGCTTCTCCGCCGTGCGTTCATGATACGCCACTTGTGAAATGGACGGCTCCGCGATGTTATACGCCGTCGTGGCCGTTGTCGGTCCGCCATCCACCACCACCGGCTTGTGCGCCCAGCACGTTCCCGCCGCCGCAACCACCGCCAGCCAAATACCTGTCCGCATCATTGTGCGCTTCATAAACAGGTTCCTTTCTTTATTTTCCGTGTTTTCCGCGAAAAACCATTTCCGTCATGTACGGTAAATGGTCGGACGCAATACTTGTCACGGATGTTGAAATCATGCGGGAAAACACCACCTCGAATTCACTCGATACGAAAATATGATCGATGCGCGCGCGTTTCCCATGTGTCTTGGGAACCCCCGCCTTGCCGAGGGCATCCTGATATTTCGCCGCAATCTTCGCAACCCCCGGTTGATCAACCCCTTCATTCAAGTCCCCCGCCAGTATCAACGGTTCCTGCCCAACCGCTTTCAAGAGGGCCTCCACCTGTTGTGCGCGCTCGGTTTCATTCAGGCCCAGATGCGTGTTCACTATCTGAACATTCCCCGCCGGGGTCCGTACCACCGTCTTGAGACACCCCCGCGGTTCCGCGTCATTGGGATTGGGCAGGACGATGTTCTCGTGCGATACCACCTCCAGACGTGTCAGGATGGCGTTGCCGTACTCCCCGCCGTTAAACGAATAATTGTTCTCAAACACCACCGGCATCCCCCACCGCTTCGACAATTCCGCCGGAAAATCCAACTGTTGGCTGCGCGGCTGGTTGCGGTCCACCTCTTGAAGGCACACCACATTCGCGTTGGTGTCACGAATCACCCCTGCGATGCGGTCCAGATCAATTCGTTGATCCCGCCCTTCGCCGTGATGAATATTATACGTTACCACCCGTATCGGCACAGTCTCGGCATAGGATGTGAGGGCTTGCAACAGGCACACGCCCACACTGAACAGCACCCATCCCATGGCACACATCTCCTCTTCAGCAGCTTAACGCCAACCTCATTTTTCGCGCACCTACAAAACAACGGTTATCGAAGGGTTATTTCCAGCAATGAATCCACCCGGCGCACCGGAAATGGAACCACCGGCTTTTGCGCGGGACCCGCCAACACCTGTCCTTCATATGAGTACGTTGATTTTCCCACACTGCAACATTGAATGGTGTTTGATTCCGGCACGGGATCCAACCGCCGCCCGCCATGCCCGCATTGATTGCAGAACGCATAAAATTCCCCGTCATCTCCGTGCACCACCAATACCCGCTTCGGCAATGCCCCGCCCTCAAGCCGCACCGCGCCGCCCGTTTTCGACAACTCCGGCGCGCGCGCCAAATCCAACACCACCCGCTCTTCGGAATAGGACCAGCATGAGGCGTCGAGCGGGGGAGCGGTCACCGGTTTTCCCAAAAGACGTTGCCAAAAACTTCGTTTCAGGGTTTTTACCGCCATTGGAGGTTCTCCTTTCTACTTCGCCGCTTTGATTTTCATCTCCTTCGCCAGTACGGCCCCCTCGCGTTTATTGGTCACCTTGCACACCGCGTACTCCGGTTCCACACTCGTCACCGTCAATTTGCCCACCGCCTTCTGCCGGTGTGCTATCACCTTGCCGCCCACTTCCACCGGCTCGCCTTCCACATACACCGTAAACTCCTGCCCAACCTTCACCCCGTGCTTCTGGCCCAGATTGATCAACACCGCGTTCTCATCGCTCGCATCCGCGATCAAGCCCTGCACTTCACGCCCGCCCGCCAGCTTGTTCACCAATTCCCCCGCCACCGCGTCCACGGTCAGCGAGGGATTCCCTTCGTTCACCGGCTGCGACGTCTGCATCGTGATCGCCGTCGTCTCCGTGTCCACCATCCGCACGTACATCATCAAATCCTTGCCCATCCGCCCGAAATCTATAAATCCCAGATAGCCCGCCGACAACACCTGCCCCAAGCGCCGCTGCGTGTCCGGATTGGCCAGTTCCGAACTGCCCAGGTTCAATTCCTGCAGCAGCTTGTCCAGCATCTGGCGTTCCACCACGCTGATTCCTTCATTCGCCTGGAGCCGCGCCTCGATTTCCCGCTGCAACACCACGTCCGTTCCCGCCCGTTCAAAAAACACGGAGGCATTCGAAGCGGACGGCAGCAGCGCCACCACCAGCGGGCGCGTGGTCCACGAATCCGACGGCTTGCCCGCCGCCGCCTGCTTCATCTCCTGAAACCGTTTCGACAAATCCGCGATTTGCGAACGAATCAACTCGCCGCGCTTCACATCGTTCGCCTGCTGCAACTCTTCCTGGACTTGTTTCAGCATCAACGCCGTCAGGTCATCGCTCCGAACCGCCGCCGCCTTTTGCAACGTCTCCTCCGCCTTCTTCAAATCGCCCTTTTCCCGGTGCGCCGCCCCTTCATTGCTCAACGCCACCACATTGTATTGGTCCAAGGCCACCGCCTTCTGGTAGATGCCTATCGCCGCGTCCGTGTTGCCCTGCTGCTGCTGCACCCGGCCCTGCA
>CAYXPO010000351.1:0-5538 GCA_964466925.1 uncultured Nitrospirales bacterium | reverse complement strand
TGTAAAGCATGTTTGGTTCTATATACGGCCCCGAAGAGCAGGAAGCGATGCTGGAGGTGTTTAAAAAAAACGCCCCCACCTCCGGCGACGCCTGCCTCCAGTTTGAAGCCGATTACGCCGCCTATTGCGGCACAACCTACGCCCGCGCCGTGTCCAACGGCACCGCCGCCCTTTTCCTCTCGCTGCTGGGCATCGGCCTCAAACCCGGCGACAAAGTCCTCACCACCCCCATCACCTGGATTGCCACCGCCGCCGCCGGCGCCACCCTCGGCGCGGAAGTGGATTTCGTTGATGTGGACCCCGTGACCTACAACCTCGATCCCAATCAATTGGAAAAGAAACTCACCCCGAATACCAAAGCCGTGCTGCCCGTCCACTTGTATGGGCAATGCTGCGACATGGACGCCCTTCTCGGTCTGGCGAAAAAACACGGCTTCGCCATCGTGGAAGACGCCTGTCACGCCGCGGGGGCGGAGTATCAGGGGAAAAAAGCGGGCGGCATGGGCGCCGCCGGATGCTTCAGTTTCCATGAACAGAAAAACATGTCCACGCTCGGCGAGGGCGGCATGATAGTGACCAACGACGGTGATGTGTTTGAGCGCATCGCCCTCTACCGTTCCCACTGCACCCGCGTCTACGGGAAAAGCACCAAATACTGCGCGCTCGACGAGACCAAACTCCCCATGGGAAAACGCTTCTGGTGGCAGGATTTCGACGATTGCGGCTACAACTTCCGCATGACCGACATGCAGGCGGCCGTGGGTATTGTTCAATTGAAAAAACTTGACACCCTCAACCGCACGCGCCAGGAAATCGCCCGGAAAATCACCGAGGCCTTAAAAGACGTTCCGGGGCTCACCCTTCCCGCCGTTCAACCCGGACGCAATCATGTGTTCCACCTCTATCCCCTGCAAATTGACGCCCAGGAATTCGGCATGACGAAAGAGGATTTCGTGTGGACCATGCGCGAAGACCATGGCGTACGCATCGGCACGCATTACATTCCGCTGCATTGGACCACCGCTTTTCAGAAACGCGGGTTCAAGAAGGGGCAATTCCCCGTGGCTGACGCGCTCGCGGAACGCCTGGTCACCCTGCCCATCCACCCGCGCCTCACCGATGACGCCATTCAATACTTGGTGGACAGCATCAAGGCGTGCCGTAAATAAGGCTACACAACCTCATCAATCACGTGGTTTTCCAGCCGGAGCAATTCGGCTTTCCAGTCCATTCCCGCGGAAAACCCCGTGAGTGTTCCGTTTGCGCCCAGAATGCGGTGGCATGGCACCAGAATCGGAATGGGATTGGCGCCAAGCGCCTGTCCGGCCGCGCGCAGGGCCGCCGGTTTTCCGATGCGCTTCGCCAATGCGCCATAGGTGCAGGTCTTCCCCCAGCGAATCGCGCGGGCCGCTTTCCAGATGGATTGCTGAAATGCCGTGCCCGCGCTCAAATCCAAGGGTATGCGCTTGAAATCTTCCGGTTGCCCGCTGAAATAACGGTCCAGCGCCTGATACAAATCCCGTCCCAAGGTAATATTCGGGGCGGAATGCAGGAAATGAATTTTCGGAGTCCCCGCCCCCGGCAACAGCAATCCGCACAAACCCTTTTCTCCGATGAACCCGAACAAAATACCCTTTGGATGATGAAACTTGAAGTTTGCGGCGTCCATAGTCGCTCCTTAAAACAGTGCCCGCACCTTGATGGTTTCCGGCAAATCCTTGAGCGCCTGCATGATCTTGTGTGTGGCGGTTTTCGATATGTCCATGATGAGATACCCGATGTCTTCATAGGTGCGCAAATGCTGCGCGGCCACGTTGATGCGCGCGTCACCGAACAGCGCATTCACCTTTTGCAGGACCCCCGGCACATTCTGATGCACGTGCAGAATGCGGTGGTGTTCCACCAGTTCCGGCAGCACCACATTCGGAAAGTTCACCGCGCCCTCCGTCGAACCGTTGTTCGTATAGCGAATCAACTTCCCCGCCACTTCCAATCCGATATTCCGCTGCGCTTCCTCCGTCGAACCCCCGATATGGGGCGTCAACACCACATTCGGCAAATGCTGCAACGGGGTGGAGAACCGCTCCTCCTTCGACTTGGGCTCCTCCGGAAACACGTCCACGGCCGCCCCGGCGATCTTCTTGGAAAGAATCGCCTCCCGCAAGGCATTCAAATCCACCACCGACCCCCGGCTGGTGTTGATTAAGAACGCGCCCTTTTTCATCCAGCCGATTTTTTCCGCGCTAATCATGCCCCGGGTGTCGGGCGTGCCCGGAACATGCAGCGTCATGACGTCCGCCTGCTCGCATACGTCGCGCAACTCCACAGCCCGGATGGCATTCCCCATGGCCAGGCGGTCCGCAATGTCGTAAAAAATCACGCGCATGCCCAGAGCTTCCGCCAGCACCGAAACCTGCCGCCCGATATGGCCGTACCCCACGATCCCCAGCGTTTTTCCGCGCACCTCGACACTGCCCGACGCGCTCTTGTTCCATTCCCCCGCATGTGCATCGCGCACCTTGTCGAACAGTCCCCGGAACAGCATGATGATATCCGCAATGACCAATTCCGCCACGGACCGCGTATTGGAATACGGGGCATTGAACACCGGAACACCGCAGGATTTCGCCGCGTCCACGTCAATCTGATTGGTGCCGATGCAAAACGCGCCAATCGTCAACAGCCGTTTGCCCTTTTTGATCACCCGGGCGGGAACCTCCGTCTTGGAACGGATGCCGAGCAGGTGCACCCCGCCAATCACCTCGAGCAACTCCTCCTCGCTCATGGCGCCTTTGTGTGTTTCCAGACTGAAGCGTTCATCCTGCAAACGGCTGATGGCAATCGGGTGCACGCCTTCCAACAGCAACACCTTGATTTTTTCTTTCGGAAATGAAGTCGCTTTGCTTGTCACGCTGAATTACTCCTGAAACGAATATCGTGTACGCCTGGATTTTTCCATGCTTGGTGTGTGCATGTCATTGCGAACACCCCCACCACCGCCGGCAGAGATTCCCGCAGGTACCCACAGCCAAAACCCGGGAACGTCCGGGACCGGGCCACCCGGAAAAGGGGCGTATCAAGAATAAATCCTAACATTGCGGTGTGACACGGTCAATTCGGCAAAGCCGGATGGGCGGTGGACGTCATGACTTCCCGGCTTTTGCCTCATCCATCATTTTCGTGAATTTGGCAAACAGATACCGGCTGTCATGCGGGCCGGGCGACGCTTCCGGATGATACTGCACGCTGAAAATCGGCAGTTCGGAATGTTCCAGGCCCGACACGGTCCGGTCGTTCAGATGACTGTGGCTGATGCGCACCTTGCCGGCATCCAACGAATCGGGGTCCACGGCAAAACCGTGATTTTGCGCCGTAATCTCCACGCGCCCCGGCGCGTTTTGCATAACGGGTTGGTTTCCGCCCCGGTGGCCGAATTTCAGCTTGTAGGTCGTGCCGCCCAAGGCGTGCCCGACCAATTGATGCCCCAGGCATATTCCAAAAATCGGGACGCGCTTCTCGATCAGCGCGCGAATCACGGGGTAGATATACGGCAACGCGGCCGGGTCGCCCGGACCGTTCGACAAAAACACGCCGTCCGGTTTGTGCTTCAAGACGTCTTCCGGGGTTGCGGTCGCGGGCAATACGGCCACCGAACACCCCGCCTCGCGCAGCAACCGCAAAATGTTCAGCTTGATGCCGTAATCCATCGCCACCACCCGGTATTTCTTCTCCTCCGGCGGCTCGTATTCATACTCCTCCCGGACCGACACCTCCTTCACCCAGTCGCTCCCCGCCATGTCCGGCGATTCCTTTGCCTTTTTCACCAGCGCGTCAGGATCGAAATCCACCGTGCTGATGACCGATTTCATTGCGCCTTTGGTCCGCAGCAGCGTGGTGATCTTCCGCGTATCCACGCCGTCAATCGCCACTACGTTTTGTTTTTTCAGATA
Organism: uncultured Nitrospirales bacterium; assembly: GCA_964466925.1. Taxonomy (GTDB): domain Bacteria; phylum Hydrogenedentota; class Hydrogenedentia; order Hydrogenedentales; family CAILVY01; genus CAILVY01. Next base: position 1,588 of record CAYXPO010000351.1, on the reverse strand, counting down.
CTCCGGCAAACTCATCGTGGCGCGGAAATTGCTCGGCTCAAAGCAGCATTCGCGCATGACAAACCCCGCCACAAACGGCCGGCGCGATTCGACGTCTTCTTCATTGCAGCCATAATTGCCGATTTGCGTGTAGGTCATCGTGACAATCTGGCCCGCATACGACGGGTCCGTCAGAATTTCCTGATAGCCCGTCATGCTGGTATTGAATACCAGTTCTCCGGTGGATTCACCTTCCGCGCCCACGGACCGGCCCTCGAACACGTGGCCGTCTTCCATCGCCAAAACCGCTTTTTTCATGCTTTTCCGCCTTGTTGCAAAACCAAGGATACACGTGCAGTATACCAAACTTCCGGGGACGCTTTCTTCTCAGACCTCCGGGGATAACTATTTCGGCGATCTGTCCGGCCCCACTTCCAGGGCCTGCACAAACGCTTCCCCGCCAATTCCACGATCTTTGTCCCCGCCAATAAACCTAAATTCGATAACCCCATTCTTTGGTTTTAACGGCACAAAGGATAAATCCAGGGCACGATTCGGGCCGCCCGCCTTTAACGCCACGTCCATCGTGTCCACTACCGGAGCACCATTGATTAGCACGGTCACCCGATTCTTTGCGGTATCCATGCCCCGCGTGGCGGCAAACTTCAATTTTGCATAATATGTGCCCGGTCCAACGGTCACATTCACCACGAACTCCGGCGCATGCACCCCATACCGGTATACTTCCGGCATCTCCGTTCCCGCAATGGGTTCTTTCACCGGGTCGGTCCACCACGCGGCCGCCACGGCATCCGCATTGGGCGTCATCCGCACGATCCACTCCAGCGCCGGCTTCCATGCATTCCCAGCGGCATCCATAAGGTCTTCCCGGCCCGGATACCCGAACACCATCCGCTGGACTTCCTTCGGACCGCCCTCCGCGCTAAAACCACTCTCCCCTGTGGCCGCGGAATACTGAATGGCCCCTATACACACCGTATTTCCTGTAGCGCGAAGATTTTTCTCCCCGCGCACCACCACCTTCACCGTATGCGCCGCATTTGTCAAACCACTCTTCGCGAATAGCACCTGCCGTGACCGGGGTTTCGGATTCCACGCATCTATTCCCGCGCGTTGTTTCACCCCGTCCAGGTAGACCTCCGCCAATCCGCCCTCCGGCATGACCTCGCCCAGAATGCGCATTTGGTTTCCCGTAAATGCACATTCCAACGCGGAATCCTTCACATGGCTCTTAAATAAGGAACCTTCCCGCGCCTTTTCCCATGTGCCCGAAAAGGCAATCTGGTCCGCTTTCACCATCAGCGCCGGATCGTCCCCTTCAATCCTCACGGTTGTGGCGCCATCATGCCGCACCGTGACCATGCAGTCGCCATTTGCCAAGGGCGCCACCGTATAGCCCGGTTCAGACAAGGTGTCCCGCTTGGGCAGCGGATTATCACCGGCCATAACCATTCGTGGGACAAATGCCAGACGAAGCACCTCCCGCGTGTCCTCCGGCGCGTCAAATGTTGCATATTCCATCTTGCCCGCATCATAGGCCACCCGGACAATCTCCGCCGTGCCCCGCATGATATGGTTTTCCCGGTTC
>CAYXPO010000350.1:0-5540 GCA_964466925.1 uncultured Nitrospirales bacterium | reverse complement strand
CTGCGCGGCTCGGCGTACTCCGCGGCTCTGCGTTGAATAAACTTCCTAACGCTGATTCTGCCTTTACATCAAGCCGCATACTTAACCGAAAATGCGAAAAAGTCCAAAATAGGTGCTTGTCCCATGTTTCCCGCGCAAGGGGAAATGGACGTTGCAGGAATTGCAACTTTGCCACATGCCCGTGTAGCCCATGCTCGACGGCATCCCCGCCGAGGAGAGCGGCTCGCCGTAGGGCATGTACTCGAATTTCGCCAGCATGGCCTTGTTCTGATCCCGCAGCACACGCGGCGTACCATGTTCATCCGGCTCAAAATAGCGGTAGGACGCCGTGGCCGGGTTACTCCCCGGCGCTTCGGCCAATGTCCCGCCCATATCCCAGAACGGCTGTTGCACAAAGCTCCTTACAAAGGTTCCTGAACTGTTCGTCTCGCCGATCATCCGGCCCCCGGCCCAATGGAACAATTCCCCGGAATTCCCCGTGCCGAGAATCTCCCGGTGCAACTGCCCGTCCGCATAGTCATTCACAAGCGTATTCACCATTTCATACCCCGCCGCGCTCCACGTTCCCCGCACCGTCCACGCAGGATTGCCATCCGAACGCCCCGGCAGGGGCAACAACATGACAGCCCAGGGCAACGCCCTGGGAACAGGTGTATTCAAGTGGAACATGCCCTGAAGGGGCGCAACAGACCTTCTTTTTCCCTGTGCCCCGGCGTTCTCGCAACGCTTTGCATCAACAAAGTGTCGTGCCCTTACAGGGCGAAGGGAGGGGTGGGGATGCCCGTGTCCCAGGGCGTTGCCCTGGGCTGTTATGTAAAGGCCTTTCAGGCCCTGCGCCCCATGTTTATGTCCACACTTCACTTCTACAACCACCTCGAACCATCCGTGTTTCCTACTGTCGTATGTTACCCCGACCATCCCACGGAGTCAAGAAAAAACAACCATACACCCAGGGTGGTGAAAAACCTGGGTTAGTTGTGCCGCTCGATGGTGAGGGCTTTGGCGAAGGGGAATGTGGCATGCACTTGCTGTACGAGATGGGGGAATAGATCGGCCCGTTGCGCTTCAATCCGGAAGGTGAGTTGCACGGTGTCTCCCTGACAGGAACACTGGACCCGGGCGGCGTGCACCCGGAACCCGCCCATTTTTTTAATGTCGGTTTGGATGGCTTCGATATCCGCATGCGCGCGGTCCACGCTCATTTCGAGAATGAAATAGCCCCGTGTGGGCATGAATTTCTCCAACCGCCCCAACTCGATGACCACCAGCAGCGCACAAACGGTCGCCAGCACGGAAATGAGAAAATAGCCGAGGCCGATGGCGATGCCGAGCGTGGCCACGAACCAGATCATGGCGGCCGTGGTGAGGCCGTGTTGTTCGCGGCCAAAGTGGAGAATGGCGCCCGCGCCGAGAAACCCCACGCCGGTGATAATGCCCGCCGCGATGCGCCCGCGGTCCAGCCAGACCTGCGGATGGGAGGCGGTCCATTCACGCGCGAGGTGATCGGAGACAATCATCAACAGGGTGGCGCCCAGGCACAAGAGGATGTGGGTGCGCAGCCCCGCCGCCTCGCCCCGCCGCTGCCGTTCGTACCCCACCATGCCCGAAAGCAGCAGGGCCACGGTGAATTTCACGAAGGCCTCCCCGCCCGGGTGTTCGGTCATGCCGGACATGACAATGTGACATCCCATGCGGTAGATATTCACAATCACGTCCACGAATTGCTCCATGCCTGCTCCCTTTCCATGCGCGTTCACGCCAGGCTGAAAAAAGCTATTGGGGAAGCAAAATGCTTGCATCCAGCAGTTTGTGCGCGTGTTTCTTCCCGGCGGGCGTCAAGCGGTAGCCTTGTTTCCGGCCCTTGGGATGCGAAAATTTCACCTGGGGCGGGGCGGCGGTTTTCAGTTTTTCCACCGCGCTTTTCACGTCCTTCACGGTGATCCGCGCATCTTTCAACGTCTTTGCAAGAACGGCCGGATTCACCCCATCCTGATGCTCCACCTCCTGAAGCCAATACATCGCCAGCAACACCTTGTCCGAACTCGCCTTCGGTCGTATCTGTTGATAGATCCCATGAAGCGTGGCCGCGCTGGATTCCACGGGAATCTCCACTTCCATGGCCGTTTCCACCATGGGTTCAGGAGTCTCCGGGAGCGCGATCAACGTTGTTTCGGCGCTTTCCGCCTCCGTTTCCGGGGACGCTTCCTCCGGTTTCTTGTCCGGAGAAAGCATGATCACCACATTGCCCTTGGACAGTTCGTGCAGGATTTGCGCGATGCCCAGCAGGAGGGTGCCCACGGAACCGAAGGCCAGCCCGATCATGAGATCGAAAAAGAACACATAAGGGGTGTACAGGCCGCTGGAAAGAAAGTGGATTTTGGGCAAAAACACGATTAAAAGGAAAAGGAATACCGCCGCGCCGCCCACCAGGGTTACCGTTCCCACGGCTCTCAGCAAACCAACGAAGAAACGTTTCATACCGTACAGCCTTTCCATATAAAGTGAACGTACATCCAATCATCCGGCCTGGGAAAAGTATTATAGTTCAAAGCATAGCTTTGAGGACAAGCCCGTTCCCAAGTAAAACGTGCAAACGCCTTAAATCGCATTCTCAAGGGGTATCATTGCTTTGATACCGGACGACAAGGCTGCTGCCTTTGTTCCCGAGTTTTAATTCCAGGGCTTCTGACATGTCCGCGCCGGAAAGAACCTGTTCCGTTGTGGTTCCGTCGTCTGCCACATATTGGACCCGGTATTTTGTGTCCGGGTTTACACCCTGTACGCCGAGGAGAATTCCTTTAATGGGACACTCCGTGCGGCGAAACGCCAATACCAGGCCCGCATCCAAATCGGGGCGGTGAAATTGATAGGCCACGAATTCGCTCTTGTCAATGGAGCAGTTGGTCAGCGGGTAGAAATCACCATACCAATAGGGGGCGTTTTCGCGGGCTTCCGCCACGAGGCGGCGCGCCTCATCGGCGTTGAATCCATCTTCCAGGTAGGCGAACTGGCAGAGCAGGCCGGCGGTGGAAGCGCTGCGCACTTCATACGGGTCCGGCGCCCACGGCGTGGCCGTGTGCAGGGGGATGTACTGCGACAGGGCGCAGGTCTGCATTTGATTCCATTCCGGGTGATTGGGGGAGCAGTTCGTGTCGCTGCGCCACAGCGGAATGGACCTCGAGAGCATTTCCAAATCAATGCGCCGCCCGCCGCTCGAGCAGTTGTCAATGATCAGGCCGGGATGCCGCGCGCGCAACTCGTCCCACATTTGATACAGCCCTTCGATATACCGGATTTCCGTCATGCCCTGGCGGTCCGCGGAATCGTTGTCCCGCCACGACGACAGGGGATCCATGTTGAAATCATTGCGGTACCAATCCAGGCCGTACTCCTCGATGCGCCGCGACAGGAGCTCGGTGAGCCAGCGCCGCGCTTCGGGATCATTCAGCTTGAACAACCCGCCCTTTTCGCCGCCGAAAACAAACTCCGGATGCTCGGTGGCGATTTGCGTGCCCTTTGCGACGCGTTCAGGCTCGAACCACAAGATAAACTTCATGGCATAGCGGTGGCAGGCGTCGCTGATGGGCTTCAGGCCATTCGGGAAGGCCTCCGGTTTGCAGAACCAATTGCCCACGCCGTTCGGGAAATTCCCCGGAAACCATGCGGCATCCAGCCAATACGTGTCGCATCCAATCGTGTGGGCGATCTCCACCGCGGCGAGCTGTCCCGCTTCCGTGGCCCAGCCGGGCCGGCTGTTATAGCGATCAAAGGGTTGCAGTGCAAAGGGCGGGTGCGCGGGCGCGCCGTCAATCTTGGGCACATAGTGCGCGATCAACAGCCGCCGGAAGATGTTGTGGGCCGCGGTGCGGTCGTTGTTCCAGGGCATGACCAGCATGCGCGGGGTGCGAATGCGCTCGCCGGGATGCAGAATCAGGTGCGTACGTTCCAATCCCGCGCGCATGCGCGTGGGGCCGGTTTCCCCGCGATCAAAACGCGCGGCCCATTGGCCGGTCCACCCCACGGCGGTGATTACGCCCTGATGGCCGTATTGAAGATTGAAGAACGGAAAGGCGCTGATCGAGGAGGAACGCCCGCCGGTGGGCGCGAGTGTGAGGTTCTTGTTCGTCTCGATGGAGGCGGTCTTCGGGCGGAACGAGTTTTCCGCGCAGGCGTCGCCTTCCAACTGATGCAACAGAACCGGATTCCGAATATAGCCGGTGCGCAGGTCCACGTCGAGCGCCTGAATATCCTCGAGTACCGGAGTGTCTTTCGTCCCCTGATTTTCGAGATACAGCAGCCACTCCACCGCCGGGAAACGGTTAAACGCTTTTGCCTCCGCCGTGATGCAAAGCGGCGTGGCCGGGTCTTTCCACACGGAACGGTATATGCGCGCATCCCCGGTTTCCGTGGTTTCCACGACGTGTTGCCACTGCGCGAGGAACTCCTGCGAGGCTTTTCCGCCGTACACCAGCGAGAAAGGCGGATGATTGCCAAACAACAACACGGTATTTTGATTCTGATCGAGGAAAATGGATTTCCCGTCTTGAAGGAGGAATTGCGCCTCCGCCCAATCGGCTTGATCATGCCCGGGGCCGTCCGGGGTGCTGTCAGCTTTTAGCGTGAGTTGTTTTGCCGTGGTGGGCAAGGGGAATTCCATGGGCAGGGGCGCGTCGCCTCCCCGCGCCACCCCGCTGCGGAACACTTCTTTTCCGTCCACGTCCACACGGAAAACAACGGTTCCATGAGCGCCTTGAGTATCCGGATTGACGTCAATGCCCGCAAAGGCTTTGAAGGCCGTGGCCCCGGCGGGAATGGCCACGGCGATTTCGCTGTTGGCATGGGTGCCCAGTCCGTGCTCGAAATTCCGATCCCCGATTTTCAAGGGTGTTTCGATGCAGGATTTTCCGAACTGCAACACGCTGTGCTCCTGCCGGACCACTTTCAGGCTTACGCGGTCCCTTGGCGCCGAGGGCGGCTCGGCGCCAAAAACATTGGCGGCCCATTCCTGGCATTGCTGAATCAGGACGTCCTCCCCGGAAGGATTCACGGTCACGCCCTCATTGGTTGCGGCGCCTAAAACAAGTCCCACCAGGGTGAACGCGGTAATGCACATTGAACGAACCTCCTGAATTTTGTACGGCTATTGAAGTATGGTGTTCACCGGCCCTGCGGGGGGCGCGGGCCGGTCTCCCACCTGGGTGCGCCGGGATTGGATGTCTTCGGCGGCGGCATTGCGCTTTTCCGCTTCCGCAAGGTATTGCCGGGCATGCACGAGGTCTTTGGCCTCCGCCGCCATATCGCACAGCTTGAGCCAGGGCATCGGATCGCCGGCATCGGCGTCCGCGGCCTCCTTGAGAAAAGTCACGGCCATGCGCGGCTGCTTCATCTCCCGCGCCATATCCGCCAAACGAATCAGCGGCGGCGTCATCATGTCCGGCGCGACCGGGCTGCTGGTTATGTAGGTTTTCGCGGCATCCCACAAACCCGCGCCGGCGCATCGCTTGATCAAATCATTCCATGCCGCGGAATCCGCAACCGTG
>CAYXPO010000349.1:0-5554 GCA_964466925.1 uncultured Nitrospirales bacterium | reverse complement strand
CGGCCATCCTGATGGGTCAATACATCACCTTGCCATGGAAACCCAATTTTCACAGCATCCATCCCACAATCTCCTTCATGGTACGGGGTGCTCGCCAGCAGAGCCCGTCTCCGTTTCCCGTAGCGGCAGACAGTGTAGCATGTTCATGCGGCCACCTTCAGCGCGAACGACCCGCACATCTGTGTGGGACTGAGAAAACAGATTACCTTAATTCCATGTCCAGGAAAACCGGGACCGCCGCAGGGTGATAAAAAGTTGGCGTGCCCGGCGTATACATGCTAGGATCATTTTTCTTTGCCCCGCGGTGCGCGGAAAAGCCCGGAAACCGGCGGGAAGCACATGAAAACATGATTCGGTTTGCACCACCGCCACGAATCACGAACGAAAGCATTGACAGGGTGCCGGCGCGCCGTGGGGGTGCGAGAATCGCGCCCTCAGCCACTGCATCGGACGGATAATGATTATCGAACGGCAAGGCGATCTTTTTGATCCGGAACACAGGGAACAGGAAGGGCTCTTCGATGAGCAACTTCCCCTCCCACTGCCCGCGCTTGCCGCGCCCGAACCCTTTCGCACCATTGTGAAACGCGACGGGCGGGAGGAGTCCTTCAGCAAGCAGAAAATCGCCCTGGCCATTTTCAAAGCGGCGCAACAGGCCGGCGGGCAAGACTACCACCTCGCCGAGGACCTTGCCGCCGCCGTCACCCTCTATCTTACCAAGCGCCTGGGGAGTCAGCCGCCAACCGTGGACCAGGTGCATGATGCCGTTGAGCGCGTACTGATTCACATGTCGCATGTTAAAACGGCCCTGGCCTATGCCCGTTACCGCGACCGCCGCGCACGGGTGCGCCGGCTGCGGGAAGGCGATATGCGGGTACTGCTGGGCGAACTGAAAGAGGCGCGGGAGGAACGCGAAGCCCTGCGGGGACGCCGCGAGGCGCTCATGGTCCGCACCAGCGCCGATACACTGTCCGCCTGGGACCGCGACAAGATTGTGGAGGCATTGGTCCGTGAAACCGGCCTCGAACATCCCGCCGCCCTCATGATTGCGGTGGAAGTGGAACAGCAAATCCAAAACGCCCGCATCACCACGCTCACCACCGCGCTGGTGCGTGAACTGGTGGACGCGAAGCTGGTGGAGCGCGGTCTCGACGAATATACCGTGCGGCACCGGCGCCTCGGCGTACCCCTCTACGACGCGGAACGGATCATCCGGGGCGTCACCCCGGAGACCGCCGGCCTGGACCCCTCGGGGACGGACCGCGTGCTGGCACGCATGGTGAAAAAAGAATATGCCTTCGCCCAAGTGTTCTCGGTATCCGTGGCGGAAGCGCACCTGCGCGGCGAACTCCATATTCATGACGTCGAGCAGCCCGACCGACTGTTCAGCGCGGAACACAGCCTCCTCCCCACGCTTCAGAATGGATTGGGAATGCCGGGCGATCCTCCATACGCTTCCGCGCCCCGGCAGGCCGATGCCGTGCTCGCCCAAATGCTCAAAAGCACGGAACTCTACCAGACCATGTTCGCGCAGCCTCCCGGCTGGGGCGCGGTCAATGTCTATTTCGCACCGTTCCTTCAAGGCTGGTCTGAGGCGGATATGGGCCGCTTTGCGCAAATGTTGGTGTATGAGTTTGCCTACCGCGCGCTTGTGAACGCGGCTCCGGGGGCGGCGATCACGCTTCGGTGGACCGTGCCGGAGGATGTGCGCGCTGTTTCCGTGCCCGGAATGGAGAAAACCTTTGGTGATTGCCAGCGCACGGCCCGGCAGTTCGCCTGGGCCATTTTGGACGTGTTGATTCAACGCGGCGGGGAGGATGCGCCGTTTCCCGCGCCAATCGTGTGCGTCGAATTGGGAACGGACGTGTTCCAAACCCCTGAAGGGGAGGCGTTCCTGAATCATGTGGCCCGCGCCGCCGCTGTTCGTCAAAGCCTGCATCTGTGCTTTATCCGGGATGAAGCCCCCCGCGATCCCTGGCGGGCACAATCTGCCGCGCTCCAGCAAATCACCCTGAACCTGCCCCGCGCCGCCTATCAACACAGCAAAGAAGGCGCCCTGCTGCGTGAACTCACCCGTTTGATGGATGTGGCCGTCATGGCGCATCAGGAAAAACGCAACTTCCTGGAAGGGCTGATGGACGGCGCTTCCCCGCGGACGCGTCCATTGAGCATACTGGTCCGCTCAGACCATCCTGGCGCGGGGGGAGCACCCTATATAGACCTCGAAGACGCACTCTGCCTCGTGGCGGTGGAAGGGTTGAACGAGTGCGTTCAGGTTTTGATGAATGCCGAGTTGCACCAAAGCGAAGAAGCCCTGGAACTCGGAAAGCGTATTCTGGAACATCTGCAAGAGCAATGCGCCCGCCTCCGCGAACGCGTGGGAGTACGTCTCGCGCTGGCGCAGAACAATGATCCCGCGGTAAGCCGCCGCTTGGCCGCGCTTGATTCCCAGAGTTACCCCAAAACCGCCCAATCCGTCGTCAAATCCGCTCTGGACACCTATGAAATAAAGTATACCGCCGGCGTCCGCTGCACCCCTGTTCCCGCGCTGAATCCCCTGGATCACGCCCGATTGGAAGGCCTTTTCCACCGTTATTTGGAGTTCGGTGCACTCAGTGAACTCACCCTCCCCTTTGAGAATACCGCCACCGATTCCATTGCGGACTTCCTCAAAAAAATCGCGCGGCAAACCACCAACCGCCAGATTGTGCTCCGGTAATTTTCTGTCCGCGCCTGCTTGCTTGCCCCGTTCTTCGATAATCCCCTGATAGGGTGTTGATTCTCCCAGGCTGATATGCAATACTTCCGTCCGGCATTGGCGGTGCGGGCATACCCTGCAGGGATGTGCCCGCGGGCGGGGGAACTATTCGTTCACCTATGGCATGAAGGAGAACCGCGAATGCCTGCTCAGGTCTTTTTGCGCAACCGCATCCTGTTTTTTTGTGGACTGGCCGCATGCATCATCACCCCGGCCAGCGCCTTTGCCGCCGATGGATTGAACGGCATGGGTCATGATATCCTCCGCGTTGGTGCTTTTTATGATGATCCCCGGTCTCGCCATGTTCTATGGCGGCCTTGTCCGCGTGAAAAATGTCCTTTCCCTGTTCATGCAGTGCTTCGCCATCACCGCGCTGGTCTCGGTCATCTGGACCCTGTTCGGGTACAGCGTGGCGTTCAGCACGGAAGGCATGCAGGCGGGCGGCAGGGGCCTGCACGCGTTTCTCGGCGGTTTCTCCAAGGTGTTTTTATGGGGGATCACGCCGGACCAGTTGAATGGCGGCATTCCCGAAGTGGTCTTCTTTGTGTTTCAAATGGCGTTTGCCGTAATCACCCCCGGATTGATTGTGGGCGCATTCGCGGAACGCTTCAAATTCGCGGCCGTGTGCGTGTTCAGTTCATTGTGGGTGATCCTCGCCTACCTCCCGATATGCCACATGGTCTGGGGGGGGCCCGGCGCCTTTTTCGCGGACCTGGGCGTGGTGGATTTCGCCGGGGGAATCGTCGTGCATGTCACTGCGGGCAGTTCCGCGCTTATCGCCGCAATCCTGGCCGGAAAACGCCGCGGCTATCCCACCACCGCCATGCCGCCGCATAACATGACCATGACCCTGACGGGCACGGGCATGTTGTGGGTGGGATGGTTCGGATTCAATGGCGGCAGCGCGTTGGCGGCCAATGGCACGGCCGGCATGGCCGTGGTGGTCACGCAAATCTCCCCGTGTGTGGCCGCCCTGACCTGGATGGCGATTGAATGGCGCCGCAACGGCAAGCCGAGCGCCTTGGGTTTTGCCACGGGGGCCATCGCGGGGCTGGCGGCCATCACCCCTGCTTCCGGCACCGTGGGGCCGCTGGGGGCCATGGCGATTGGCCTGGCCTCGGGCCTGTTCTGCTATTGGCTGACTACGGCGGTCAAACGCCGCTTCGGATATGATGACGCACTGGACGTGGTCGGCGTGCATGGCGGCGGCGGCCTGATCGGCACACTGTTGTTGTCCGTCTTTGCTTCCACCGCTTTTGGGGGAAGTAAGGCGGATTTGCATATGCCGGCCCAATTTCTGATTCAAGCCTTCGCGTGCGTGACCTGCGCGATCTACTGTATGGTTATCACCTTCGTGCTGCTCAAGGCGATTGATGCGGTGATTGGACTGCGGGTCGGCGAAGAGGCCGAGACCATCGGCTTGGACATTTCGGAGCACGAAGAAACGGGATATGTGTTGTAACACCGGCATGTCGCGGGCACGCACATCGAATAACAGGCATTGGAGAGGAACACCATGAAAAAAGTGGAAGCCATCATCAAACCGTACAAACTGGATGATGTCAAACAGGCGTTGATGACCATAGGCTGCAAAGGCATGACTGTCAGCGAAGTGAAAGGGTTCGGACGCCAAAAAGGCCACAAAGAAATCTATCGCGGCGCGGAATACGTGGTTGAATTCCAGCCGAAAACAAAAATTGAGGTGGTGGTCAGCGATGACAAGGCCGCCCAGGTGGTCAAGAGCATCCAGTCCGCCGCAGCCACCGGAAAAATTGGAGACGGCAAGATTTTTATCTTGCCCGTGGAGGAAGCCATTCGCATCCGCACCGGCGAATCCGGCGATGAGGTGCTGCAATAGACCCCGTTCCATCGCAACCCGGCATAGAACTGTACATCAGCGACGGCCATGGACTATTTCAACCATTGCTCCAGCCAGGCGATGGCGTCATTTTGCGCGGGGATTTTCAGGGAATGCGGCTCGTCGTAATAGTTGCACCGGAAGCGGTCCGCCGCGCCCATGCGTGTGTACACTTCCGCAATCTTGGTTTCCGCGGCTTTCATGCCCTCCATGGAAAACAGATTATCCTGGGAACAATTGATCACCATCAGCGGATGGGGGGCGTTGAGCGTAACCACGTCCGGCAGATCGAGCCACGCCTGTTGACCGGGGATGTACACCATCCATGTGTGGTTCTTCACGTGATCAAAAAGGAGTGAGCGGTAGGTCACCATCCATCCCGCCACAATCCCCGCTTTGATGCGCGGATCGAGCGCGAACAGATGCGCGGCCCGGAAACCACCAATGGACAATCCCATGCAGCCAATCCGCCCCGGGTCCACTTCCGGGCGTGTGAGAAGATAATCCACACTGGCCCGGTCGCCCTGAAACAGAATGCCCGGCCACGTCCCGCCCGCCGCAAAGATTGATTTGGCGGTCAATTCTTCCTGACGCCCCGCATACATATGAAACGAACGGATGTACCCGTCACTGCCCGGTGTATATTTCTTCAAGTCCGGAACCCGTTCCTCCGGCATGGCGTCCGGTTGAATCCGTTGCGATCCAAAATAGAACGCATCGGGGACCAGCACCACGAAGCCGCGCCGCGCCAATTCATCCGCGAAGGGACGCCCGCCATATGTTCCGTCAATCAAGTTTTGGAGAATCTTCGGCGGATTTTCCGTTTCGGTGATTTTTTCTTTTCCATAATAATAGAACCCGCTATGGCAATGCAGCGCCACCACCGCCGGGGCAGGCTGGGTCAATCCATCCGGTATCAAAAGGAAGGCTTCCGTCTT
>CAYXPO010000348.1:798-5581 GCA_964466925.1 uncultured Nitrospirales bacterium | reverse complement strand
CTGAATTCGCACCGGCGCGGAGACATGGTCTTTATTCTGGCGGAAATCAACCCCTAAGGATTCCCAAGTAGTGGACATGCTCGCATTACTGCCCTTCCTTCTCTACCTGGGAACCATCGGTGTAGTGACCCTGACCGTCCGCAGCCGGTCCGACGACTCCGAATACTTTTTCGCCGCCAAACGCCTGAACACCGTGCAGGCGTTTCTTTCCGTGGTGTCTTCTGAGACTTCCGTGGCCACCACCGTCATTTTCCCGGCCGCCGGCATGAAAAACGGCTTTGTCCTCCTTTGGCTGCTCCTCGGATACATCACCGGACGCACCATCGTCGCCGTGTTTTATTTGCGCGCGCTCTACCAGTCCTCCCGCCTGACCATTTACCAGACCATGAGCGCCCATCACCGCATCCTCGAGACCGCCTATCTCGCAGCCAAGTACATTTCCGGGGGCGTCCGCTACTTTATCGGCGGCTATGCGCTCCAGCAATTGCTCGGCGGACCCTTGATTCTCTGGATTTTGCTTGTGGCCGGGTGTGTCGCCGCCTACAGCCTCACAGGGGGCTTGCGCGCGGTGGTCATCATGGATCAGGTGCAGAGCATTCTCATTGTCGGCACCGGCCTGTTCCTGTGCTTTTTCCTGGCCTCCGGCCTGTCCACCGCCGCCTTTCACGCACCCGCATTAGTGGATTGGAATCCCGCAAATTACACCTTCTCGCCCATCTTGTTTATCGCCGGGGTTGTCGTCTCCATTGGCACCCATGGCGCGGATCAGGACCTCCTCCTGCGCATTCTCTCCACCAAGACCTTCAGCAATGCCCGCCGTTCCCTCATTCTTTCCGGTTTCGGAGCCGCCCTCCTCATCGGCCTCTATCTCGGCGTCGGGTTCCTCCTCCAGTTCAATGCCGCCGGCAACCTCGACCCCAAATCCCCCCTCGCCGATTACATCCTGCGAAGCCATCTGCCCCTGCTCAAGGGAATTTTTCTTGTGTTGCTCGCCGCCGCCGCCATGTCCTCCCTCGATTCCACCATCCACTCCACCGGCGCCATATGGAAATCGCTGACCGGTTCAAAACGCCCCGGACGCCTCTGGTCCTCGCTTTCCCTGTTCATCATGGTCGCCTTTGCCGTCCTCTTCATGCTGTTGCAGGAACGCCACCCCGATTTCCTATCCCTATGTATGGGCTCCATGAATTATGTCAACGGCGGATTGATTGGAATATTCACCGTCTTTACCTTTTTCCCCGCGCGCCTCAACCGGCTCGGCGTCATCGCCGCGCTCATTGCCGGCTTCTTCGTCACCAGTGTTTGCGAATGGGCCTTCACGCACCCCATCCCGTGGACCTACACCGTCCTCATGGCTTCCAGTGCCGCCTTCCTCGCAGCGTATGTTTCCGGCTATCTTCACGCTGGACAAACGGCGGAAAACACGTAACACACCGTTGTTATTGGGAGTCCCGAACACAGAAACGGCGGTTCGCGCAATACCCCACGGCCAAGCCCGGGGACGGCCTTGCCCGTGCCACAGAGGAGAAAAAATAATACCGCCTTTACGTCCGCCCACACTGCGTGGCGCGGTCACTTCGGCGAAGCCGGAGTGGCCGTGGTGCTTGTGTGCGGGAGTCTTCAACGAGACAATCCCGCCCTCCTGTCCACTTCACGCCAAGTCCATAATCCGTAGGGTGGGTGCAGCGAAGCGAAACCCACCAAATACCTGTCCACTCCACGCCAAGTCCATAATCCGTAGGGTGGGTGCAGCGAAGCGAAACCCACCGAATACCTGTCCACTCCACGCCAAGTCCATAATCCGTAGGGTGGGTGCAGCGAAGCGAAACCCACCGAATACCTGTCGCTTCTTCGCCTGCCCGCCATTACATCCCTGGGCAATAACCGTCTTCTGTAGATTGTTCCGGACAATAATGATACCCGCCAGAATTGAAAAACTGGATAATGCGAAGGAGCTCGGACAGATTGATCCGCCAATCCTGGCTGTTATAATCACTATTGTGCGGCGTGCACGTGTGGTCTCCCGGACCCGGCGCGAATCCATCCTCCGTCCCGGCCTGGCAATGATACCCGTCCGAATTGAAGAATTGAATGACCCGCAACAATTCCGACAAACTGATCTGGTGGTTGCCGTCTTGGTCCGCAGTGTGAATGCCCTCTTCCTGGCCTTCCGGAGTGGCGCCTTCGCCTTCCTGCACGGCACCCTCTCCACCGCCTTCGCCTTCCTGCACGGCACCCTCGCCTTCCCCTTCACCGCCGCCTTCGCCTTCCTGAACGGCCCCTTCACCCTCCCCTTCACCGCCGCCTTCTCCTTCCTGTACGGCGCCCTCCCCTTCACCACCACCTTCCCCTTCCTGCACGGCACCTTCCCCTTCTCCCGCCACAGGAACAAACACCGCCGTAACACTGAGACTTTCACCCGAAGTGGACGGCATGGTTATTGTCGTATGCGCGGCACCCGCATTCGCCACCGCACCCGTCCAATGATCAAATTGAACCTCCTCATCAGAACCATAGGCTGCCGCAAACAACCCCACCACCTCTTCACACGCAAAGGAATAACTTGCCTTGCTCCCCGATTTGATCATCCCCGCATACACGAGGCAATCCGTGCACCCCTCCACATTCACGGTGAGCGTCGTCAGGCACGGACCTTCCCCTTCGCCCTCCGTGGTCCCTTCGCCTTCACCTTCACCCGGCAAATGGCCGCCCAAACACACATCGTCCAGATAAAACCCCGGATGCGCATTATTCGAGGCCGTCATGGAATTGAATCCAAAGCGCAACCGCAGTGTGGAGCGCGCCGCCGCATCCAAATTGAACGCCACCGTCATCCAGCAATAACTCGGGTCCAGAATAGAGTCCGTGTTGCTGTCCACCACCACAAACGGCCCGTCATTGATCGAGGCTTCCACCGTCACCAGGTCTTCCGCGGGCGCATTCCCGGCGGTTTCCACATACATCGCATACGACAACGTGATGGGCGCTTCGATATTCGTCAGATCAATCACCGGCGAGGTGACCACGCCCTGATGCGTGACTCCCTCCACGTTATAATCGCAGGTGCTGTCTTGGCCGTAATACAACACGAAATTCAGGTCCGGCGCGCCTTCATCCTCCCCTTCGCCTGAGCCTTCTTCCTCGCCTTCCTGGAACCACGGACAATCCACGTTTGCATAACACGCGTCCGTGCGGTGCCACAGGCCGTTCCCCCATCCAAAATCATTATCAATGACAAATTCGTTCAGGTCTGTTTCAAAATCCGCGCACCAGACTTCAACAAATTCGCCTTCTTCCTCTTCGCCTTCGCCTTCCACTTGTCCCTCCCCTTCGACTTCTCCTTCCGCGGAGCCTTCGCCTTCCACTTGTCCTTCACCTTCCGCCTGTCCTTCGCCTTCCACTTGTCCTTCACCTTCCCCCTCCACGGTGCCTTCCTCCTCCCCCTCGACCGGCGGCGCCGAACCTTCCACCAGACAGATATCATCCAATTGTATCACC
The DNA here is from genome assembly GCA_964466925.1 of uncultured Nitrospirales bacterium. Taxonomy (GTDB): domain Bacteria; phylum Hydrogenedentota; class Hydrogenedentia; order Hydrogenedentales; family CAILVY01; genus CAILVY01. The sequence continues at coordinate 2,083 of CAYXPO010000348.1, read as the reverse complement.
GTGTTGTGGCCAAAACTCTCCACCGCCGTTGTGCAGGAGAACCGCAGCATATGCGCGTTCCCATCCGCAAACGCGGAGACGTCCACCGTCACCTGCACATAGCCCGCACGGTAGGCCATGTCATTTTCAAGCACCGAAAATACCTGGGTGCCGTCAATCGTCACAAAAAACCGGTCCGTCCCGTTCCCGCTCCCCGACTTTATCCACAAATAGAACCCCAGCCCCGCGACATCCACATTTGGAATGATCACGGACTGCTGCACATAATCGGTCTCCGCAGTGTAATACCCGTAGAAATATACGAAATAATTCCCCTGGTGCGCGGGGCCGGAATAACCACAGTGCATATTGTCGCAAATGAGCACATCGTCAAAATTCTCTGAAACCTGCGTCCAATGCGAATTGTACAGACTGCTCTGCGTGCACTCGAACCCCCCGTGGCTCACCTGCTTGTGCGGACACACATTGTTTCCCTGGCAGTCTCCTTCCCCCTCCACCTCCCAACAGACCATTTGCCCCCGGATTTGCTGTCCCGAAGCATTCTCGATAACCACGTACAAAAGCCCATTGTAGAAGTCATCAATGAAATCTAAATAGCCCTCAAAACCGAGCCACACCGTTTTGTTAATCGGCGAGGCGGGCGCGCCCAAGTCATACTGTTCAGTGCCATTTTGTCCCGCTTGCGCTTTGTAAATCGCCGCCTTTGTCGGATTTTGCACCGTGTGGGTGATCTGGAGGGTCACCGTGAACACCCCCATGTCCGCCACAAGGCCCGTTCCGGAAGCGGAACTCCCGCTCGGCGGCACCACTTGATCCGCAGTCAACGGAAACTCACAGGATTCCTCTTCGCCATCCTGCGCCACCGCGCTCAAGGCTGTCATTACCATCAAAAGAACAAAGAAAAACCGTGTTCCATCCAACACACCTTTATCCGTTCTCATGCCATCACTCCCCGTATTCGCCCACGTCATCCATGGGCGGCCTTCCTTGCACATCACAAACCACCACAACGGGGAATACTATACCATAATTCTCGTCTATTTTGATCTGAAAATCTTCACAGTGAATTCTATGGTAAGATATTCTCTCACCATTGTTTCACAGCGATAAGGATACGAATACACTATGCTTACAGGAATTGCCGTGGTACTGGCGCTGGCCGGCGCCCTGCGAGAGCCACAGGTTCAAAGCGCGGTAACGGAACTGGGCAACGGTGTGTGGCGGGTGCGTTTCGGCGCGCCGGAACTCTTCACGCCGAATGCCGTCCGGGAACACACGCCGCGCT
>CAYXPO010000348.1:0-788 GCA_964466925.1 uncultured Nitrospirales bacterium | reverse complement strand
ACACCATGGATAACCTTCCCAAGAACATACCACGGCCCTTTGATTTGAACGGCATCACCGGTGTTGTGCGGCCCTCCCGGACCGTGGTGACGATTCCGTGTGATGAACCCGGCAGTCATATCTATGGCTTTGGCCTCGACCCCGGGGCCTTTGATCAAAAAGGATTGCGCAAGTGGCTCTCCGTCTGCGCCTCGGTTGTGGGCAAAACGGGCGCCAGCCACGGCCCCGTGCCGTTTTATGTCAGCACGCGCGGGTATGGCGTCTATGTGGACACGGCCCGCGTACCCTTTGTGCATGTGGCCCGGCTCGCCCGGAAAGACGCCGCTAATCCGGAACCCGCCGCCAAGCAAAGCGCACTGGCCACCTCGGAAACGGAATTGTATGCGGCGCGAAACGCCAAAGGTGGGCAGCAGGTGGTGTTCGACATCCCCGGAAACCTTTCCGGCATAGACGTATTCGTGTTCGCGGGACCCACCGTGCGCGAAGCGGTACAACGATTCAACCTGTTCTCCGGCGGCGGTTGCATGCCGCCTTTGTGGGGATTGGGCCTAAAGTACCGCACCCACTCGAACGCCGTTGAAGAGGAAGTCCTCCGTCTCGCCAAATCCTTCCGTGACATGAAAATCCCCTGTGACATGTTCGGTCTCGAACCCGGCTGGCAGACCCATGCCTATTCCTGTTCGCTCGCATGGTCTGAAGAACGTTTCCCACACCATCAGGCGATGGTGGATCAGTTGTGTTCGATGGGGTTCCGGATGAATCTTTGGGAGCACGCCTATATTCATCCC
>CAYXPO010000347.1:0-5605 GCA_964466925.1 uncultured Nitrospirales bacterium | reverse complement strand
AGCGCGTCCGCGCCGGGCGTGGCGGTCACCGAAAACGGATCGCCGTCGCGGTGCCAATACAGGCCGGGAGCGGGATCGATTGTACCGGTACCCTGTAATTGAAGATAGAGATACCAGTCCGCCTGAACAAAATTTGCGATCACAGTGCGGCGCTGGTCCATAAGGATTACAGGGTCCCGGTCAAACGGGTCCACACCGGCGGGCAGTTCTCCCGACCAGTAGTCAAAGAGACTTGAACCTTGATCAATCGCGCGTATCGTTGGCAAGGCCCCCGCCACGAAGCGCCATGCGCCTGAAGGCTCGGTGAGACCACCGCCGGTTTGGCTTACCACCAGTTCATAACCGGATAAGCCCAGGGTGATGGTGACATTTTTATTACCGTCCATCAGCAGGCTATGGGTGTAGTCAAAGGTATTCACATCGCCGGAGTACCCGCCCCAATAAGTGCTGGAAGAGGGTTGCACTTCCAGGTTGGCATAACGGCCTGCCATGTATTGGTACACGCCTTCGGGATGGGACAGGTGGTCTGCGGTTCCACCTCCAGTGACGGTTGTGGTGAGAGTGTAATCGCCTTGGGTAAACACCGCGGTGAGTGTCATATCGGCATGGATAAAAAACCGCTGGCCGGGATCCAATGGGTTCATGCCTTCCTGCAGACCTTCCCAATGGTCGAATGCTTCCCCGCCATTGAGGATGCTCGCTACAGTTTCCGCAGGGGCGCCATCCACAAAACCATATACTCCGGGACTCGGTAAAACGCTGCCATTGCCCGTAAAAGCCGTGGTCAGGGTCCAATCCGCCGCCACATAGTTGGCCGTAACGGTGCGGTCCTGGTCCATGGTCAAAGGTATGTAGAGATTCGTGGCAATGGCAGAACCGATATCGCCCGACCAATGACTGAATGCCCAGCCGTCTTTGCCAAGTTCCGCCGTTATCCACAATTGCAGCCCCACGACATATTGATGCGGAATACCAGGCACGGGGGCGCCCGGAGGATCCGTTTCCCCTTGTCCGTTAATGATGACGGTCAGGGTGCGTGTGTCCTGATAAAAATGCGCGGTGAGGGTGCGGTCTTGGTCCATAAGCACGGGTAATACCGGGTTGTTGGGGTCCGCGCTTATGGGAAGATCGCCAGACCAGTAATCGAAGGTCCAGTCTGGCTGCAGGGTGGCGGTCAGGACGGGTTCTGTACCATTGGCAAAATACACCGTGCCCGAAAAGTTGAGCGCCCCTTGTCCGTCGGTATTTGCAGTCAATACATATCCTGAATCCGAAAAATCCGCCGTAATGGTCTTACTGCCATCCATGGTTATTTCGAGACTGGGGGTGTCGCTGGTGACATCCCCGGACCAGCCCGCGAAATAAGCGGAAGAATTTGTATATGCTTGTACATTGGCAGTTTGTCCGTCCTTGAAGGCATATATGCCCGGGACGGGGGATATGTATCCGGAGGAGGCACCGGTTTTACTTAGCGCAAGCGTAAAGTCCCCGGGGACAAAATTGGCAGTGATGGTCCGGTCACGATCCATGATAATCCCAAAGGAATTACGGTATTGATCGGCGGCGTCTAGATCCCCGGACCAATGATCAAAGGCATCTCCGCCTGGAATAAGCACCATGCCAAGACTTACAAAATAGCCGTCTTTATAGCCATAGGTTCCCGGAGCCGGAACGGTAGTTCCATTTCCGGAAATCTGCAGCGTCAGAATCCAGTTGGCGGCCATGAAATGAGCGGTCACGGTTCGGTCTTGATCCATGACCAGTTGGATGTTTGTTCCAAAATAATACGCTCCTTCGAGGTCTCCTGACCAATAGTCTAACGCCACGTCAGGTTCCATCACCGTTCGAATTACGGCGTTTTGTCCCGTGGCATAGGCATATTGAATACCGGGGGAGGCGCTTCCGGGAGGATTTGTACTGCCGGGACCTTCAATAATGAGAGTCAATGTCTTTTTATCTTCAATGAACACTGCGGTGATGGCGCGGTCCTGATCCATTAAAATGGGCAAAATGGGATTTGCAGGGTCCGTACCGGAAGGCAAATCACCTGTCCATTCAACAAACTTCCAAAAGCCTTGCGAATACGCAGTTACTACCGGTTCGGTGCCGCTGGCGTAGTATTGAGTCCCGCTTTGACTAAGTGTTCCTAAGCCTTCTCGATTCACTGTGAGAGCATACCCCGAACCGACATAATTGGCGGTAAGGGATTTGTTGCTGTCCATTAGGATGTTTAGAGAGGGAGTAGAGGAGGTTACATCGCCGGTCCAGCCGGCAAAATACGTTCCCGGGTTGGTTGAGGCAGATATATTGGCGGTTTGACCGGTTAGGTAAGCATAGGTGCCAGGGTTCGGATATATAATCCCGCCGGGGGTTCCATTCATATTAAGGGTCAGAGTCCAGTCACCATGGGTAAAATTGGCGGTGATGGTGCGGTTCTGGTCCATTATGGGCAAGATAAGGAAATTTTCCGGGGTACTTTCTCCAATATCACCCGACCAATGGCTAAAGGCGTCCCCGCCAGAAACCAATATCGCATTGATATTAGCAGTGAATCCATCCTTAAATCCGTAGGTTCCTGGGATGGGACTGGTGCGTCCGTTGCCATTGGTTTGAACGGTCAGGTTCCAATCCGCCGTTACAAATACCGCCGTTACAGTGCGATCCTGTTCCATGGTCAGACAAAGTGAATTTGATGTGGGGTCGGCGTTGCCAATATCGCCTTCCCAATGATCAAAGGCCACATTGGAGGTTTGAAGTATGCCAAGGCAGGTAGAGGTTCCCGTGGCGTAAAAATGTTGTGTCCCTGGAGCGGGGCTTCCTGCCGGGGTGGTTTGACCACCGCCTTCCGTGACCACCGTAAGGGTTTTCGCGTCTTGCACAAACACAGCGGTGAGTGAACGGTTTTGATTCATTACAACCGGTAAAATGGGATTCATGGGGTCAGCACCATTGGGGATATCCCCTTCCCAGTGGTCGAAAACATCAATAAGTGAGTAGGTATTGGCCTGAACATCAAAATTTGCGCCGGAGGCAAAATAGTAGAAATTGCTTCCGCCAAAACCAATAAATCCACCGTTTCCCTGTACATGAAGGGTTAATTGATAACCGGAATCCGAAAATGCGGCCGAGAGGATTTTGTCTGCGTCCATAAGAACATGTATCATCGGCAGGAAGCCGGTCGCCGCGCCCGACCATCCGTTGAAATACGCTTCTGAATTTGCATTAACACTGACTGTCGCCCAATGTTGATCAAGATAGGCGAATATCCCTTGACCCGGTTGAAGAATTCCGTCCGGCCCCCCGGCCTGATGGATGGCGAGCATATGATCTCCAGGCACAAAATTGGCCGTGATGGATTTGTCGCCATCCATGAAAATCCCCACACCGGGTTCGGTGGATTCAATGCCTCCACTCCAATGACTGAAGGCTTGGCCGCTTCCGGCAAGAGGAATAGCATTGACATATTGTGTGGCATACTGAGCGGCGAATGTTTCTCCAGGTTCTGGAAGTGTTGTTCCGGTTCCGTTAACGGAAATGGCAAGGGTAAATGTTGGGCCGCATACGGCATTTGAACGAATCACGGCCAGCGGCGCCATGGTTTCGATCTGTTGGAGTTGGTTCTCCTCACAAAAAGGTGTTCCCATGAGAAACGGATTATCCCACAGGTCGATTTCGGTCATATTCGCTATGCTGGGGTTATCCAGGAGGGGTTGAATATCCGTGATGTGATTAGAACGGAGATCAATTTTCTTTAGTCCTCTACAGGTAGCCAGGGGGCTGATATCCGAAATCGAATTTTTTCTCATCCTAAGGTCCTGGAGGCTGGTGACATTGGTCAATCCTGACAAATCTGCAACAATGCCATCTTCACAACCAATGATTTGGAGGCTGGACAAGCTGGACAAATCGGGAAGGACTGAAACCTGGGTGGAACGCAATTCAATATCTTGTAGATTGGTATAGGTGGAAACCACGCTGATATCGGCAACAGGAACAAATAGCAGGCCAAAGACCATGGCGGGGTTGATCTTGGTCAGGCCGCTGATGTCTGTGAGGTCCGGTTCGGCAACAAATGCAAGCAACTGGAGATTGGTTAACCCATTCACAATGCCCATGGTTGGGTTTTTTATTCCACAGTTCGCCGTAAATAATCCCATAAGCGTGTCGGCCACATCAGACAAGGGCGAAAAATCTGTGATGGGATTTGATGCCATCCATAATTGGGACAGGCTATCCAGGGTGCTGATGGCGGCAATACTGGTTATTCCGGTATCGCCCATAATGTTCAGATACTCTAGGTTTACCAATCCTGCAAGAGGCGACAGATCGTTAAAGGTGTTTGTGCTGATTTGGAGGGGATCTATTTCGGAGGAGAACAAGTCCGCGCCAAGCCCCACGTCCAAATGGACCAGATTGTTCAATTTACTCAATGGTGTTAGATCAGAAATGACGTTCTTTCCAAGATTGATATTGGTAAGGGAAGTGCAGGCCTCCAACCCGGTGAGGCTGGTGATACCAAGTTCCTTCGCATTTAATGAAGTGAACAAAGGATTAGCCAGTTCTGTGTCTTGGGGCGGGTCGCTCAGCACAAGGCCCGTGGATGACTCCCATTGTACTCTAACCGCATTCAATAAGGCGTTATCGTTGAAGGAAACGGGTGCGGACCAGGATAATCCGGGAACCACCAGCAAGAAAAGAAACCCCATTGCTGCACGTTGTTTTTGCGTGACCATAAAACCCTCTCCCGGTTTGATTACCACTATCTTCACTGCTGGACATCTCAATAGTATTTTTACACATTTTTTACATAAAAGCAATGCATATTGTTTGCCTGCATATCGCTGTTGTGTGGTATTTTTGCACAGTGTTCTATTAAGAGATCAGGGTTTAACGCACAAAACGCTGGTAGAGCGTCTGTTTTTCCCAATCGGGGGACAGGGCGGCGGAGATCAGGAGGGGGAATTGGCGGGGATCTTTGATTCGGTAGAGGGCATGTAGATGGGCAAAATCGGCGGGGGAGAGGATGAGTCCTTTATAGCAAGTCCAACTCGGGACGGCGCTTTTCCACCGGGCATAATACACGGGGAAGATGAGGCGTGTGGGACCGGTATTGGTTTTTGGGAGGGGTTGCGACCAAGTGAGGGCAAGGTCGGGATGGGACCCTTCATAGAAGACCAAGGGTTCGGCGGTGTTTTGTGTGGTGTCAAATTCCGCCACGAGATATTCCATATCAAAGAAGGGCAAGGTGATGGGTTCGGGGAGGGTGGATTTCGCGGCGATTTCCTGGCCTCGCACGAGCCACCGCCCATCGGGTTGTTGTTCGCTTATCAGACTCAGCGGTTCTTTTTCGGCTTGGTCAAAAGCGCGAAGCAGTGAGCGAACCTGATAGGTCTGCCAGGCGCTGAAGAGGCCCAGGGGGACACCGATGACCAGCAGCAGGACAATGGCCACGATGGCCGGACGGGCTAGCGTGGAAAGCATATGCCGGAAGGATGAGGCGTAGTGTTCCCGAAAGGCTTGCCATTGTTCTTTACTCGTCAAAGCGAGCGCGGCGGCCATAACAATACTGAGGAGAAATCCCACGGCCCAGAGGGAGAAGAATTGC
>CAYXPO010000346.1:0-5617 GCA_964466925.1 uncultured Nitrospirales bacterium | reverse complement strand
ATCGGCAACTTGATTGACGACTCGATTGTGGTGTTGGAGAGCATCTTCCGGTGCCAGGAAGAAGGGGATTCCCGGATTGACGCCACGGAACGCGGCACGCAGGAGGTGTTCGTGGCGGTGATTTCCACCACGCTTTCCACCGTGGTTGTTTTCCTGCCGATTGCGTTTGTGGAAGGCGTGGCGGGGCAAATGTTCACGGATTTCGGGTTTTCCATGACCTTCGCGCTGCTGGCCTCGATGGTGGTGGCGCTGTACCTGAGCCCCATGATGGTGTCCCGGGGAAGCCTGTCGCTGGCCGTGAGCCAGGCCCTGGCCCGCCGCCTGCGCGGCGAGGCCGCCACGCCCGAGGAACTTGAAAAGGCGACCGTGTGGACCTCCGCGCGGGACATTCCGTCCGCTTTGCGGCATGGCGCACGCCGTTTGAAAGAATCGTTGCGCGACATCTATGGCCCCACGTTCCAAACCTTTGTGCGGCTTGTCCGGGAGCCCGGCCTGCTGGTTTTCCTGGCCTCCCTGTTCCGGCTTGCGGGGTTTCCGCTGGTGCTGGCCTGGTCTTTGCTGCAACTGGGGGTGTTGCTGGTGGGCGGACTGATTCTCGGGGTGTTTCTGGTGCTGGCGCTTCTCATGGGCGGTTCCTTCTGGATAGTGGGGGCGGTGCTGCGCCTGGTGTTGTGGGTGCCTTTGCAACTGTTTGACATGGGATTCACCGTGGTGCGGCATGTATATGCCCGCCTGCTGGCCTGGTGTCTGAAATTCGGACCCGTGGTGCTCATCCTGTTGCTGGTGTTCACGGTGCATTCCGCCTATATTTCACAATCGCTGGGCCGGGAATTGCTGCCCGCGCTGAAACAGGGCGAATTCGGCATTCGTATGGAAGCGCCTCCGGGCACGCGGCTGGAAGAAACGGAGATGCGCGCGCGCCGCATCGAGCAAATCCTGATGAAGACCCCCGAAGTGGGTTCGGTGGGAACCCAGATCGGCGTGGAAAAAACGAAAACCGGCGGGGAGCGCGGAGAAAACGTCGCCACCTTCAACGTGGTGTTGAAGGACCCGGAAAAGACATCCCAACATCAGGATGAAATCATCCTGCGGCTCCGCGACGAAATCGCCCACGCCACTTCGGAGCAAGTTTCCTTTACGCTGCCGACGCTGTTCAGTTTCAAGACCGCCGTGGAACTGCAAATCCGGGGCGATGACTACGAAGAGCTGAAACGGGTGGGACGGCGCACCCTGGACGCCATAAAAGACATTGATGGGCTGAAAGACGCGGAATTGAGCGTGAAGCGGGGGTATCCTGAAATCATTATCGAATTGGACCGCGATTTATTGTCCTCGAAGGGCCTTTCGCCCATTCAAGTGGCGCAAAAGCTGCGCACGGAAATCCAGGGTGATGTTGCGACACAGTTCAGCCAGGGCGGGGACAAGATAGACATCCGGGTGCGGGCGGACGAACTCCGCTTGCAGAGCCTGCAGGATTTGCGGACCGTCTCCGTGGTGGATGGCGCCACGCCCATCCCCTTGGCGTCCGTGGCGCGCATCACAACGGCGGACGGCCCGAGCGAAATCCGGCGTATTGATCAGCGCCAAGTGGTGCTGGTGCGCGGGAACGTCGAAGGGTTCGATCTGGGGCGGGTAACGCGGGAAATCGAGCGCCGCGTCGAGAAGGTGGAGAAGCCCAAAGACTTTACTTTTGTGCTGGGCGGGCAGAACCGCGATATGCGGCGATCCTATGACAGCCTGATGTTCGCCCTGATATTGTCCATTTTCCTGGTGTACGCGATCATGGCGGTGCAGTTTGAATCCATCATTCAGCCTGCGCTGGTGATGGCCACGATTCCCATGGCGTTTGTGGGCGTGATTTATTTCCTGTGGTTCGCGGAGATGCCGCTGAGCGTGGCCGTGTTCATGGGCGGCATTTTGCTGGTGGGCATCGTGGTGGACAACGGCATGCTGCTGGTGGACTACGCCAATCAACTGCGGGAGCGCGGCCGCACCCGCCGGGAAGCCATTTATGAATCCGGCCAGGTGCGGTTCCGCCCGGTGATCATGACCGCCATCACCACCGCCATCGGCATGGCGCCCATGGCGGTGTATTCGGGCGAAGGCGCGGAACTGCGCCGTCCGCTGGCCATAACGGTCATCGCCGGACTGGCCTGCGCGACGGTGTTGACACTGATCATCATACCGGTGGTCTATGACATGTTCGGCGGACGGGATAAGCGGTGAAATTTTCCCTGCCAGAGTTTTCGATCCGGCATCCGGTCACGGTGCTGATGGTGATGGTGTCGGTGCTGGGTGTGGGGGTTATCGCATGCTATAAAATGCCGGTGAAATTCCTGCCGGAGATGGACTTCCCGGTCATCCGGTGCTATATTCCGTATCCCGGGGCCACGCCGGAACAGGTGGAAAAGGAGGTGGCCATTCCCGCCGAGGGGGAATTCCGCACGATTCCGGGGCTGCGGCGCATTAACACGGTTTCCGACAGCGGCGGCTGTAACATCCACATGTTTTTTGAAAACGGGGTCAACATGCCCACCGCCTCGGCCGAGGTGCGGGACCGCATGGAACGGCTGAAACTGCAATTGCCGCAGGAAATAGACCGCATGATTTTGATGCGGCACAGCGTGAATTCCCTGCCCATCATGGCGATGGGGCTTTTCAAAGCGGGGGATGAGGCGGAATTTATCCATTTGGTGCGGACCGTGGTGGAGCCGCGGCTCAAGCGGCTGGACGGTGTGGCGGAAGTGACCATATTCGCCAGCAAGCCCGAACCCGAGGTGCTCATCGAGTTCGACCAGAACGCCCTGAAAACGCATAACGTGGCTTTGTATCAGGTCATCACCTCGCTGCAAACGGCCAGTTTGAATCTTTCGGTGGGGGAACTGTCGCAAGGTGCAAACAAATACTATGTCCGGGTGGCGGGCGAACTCACCCGCCCCGAAGACTTGGCGAACATCATCGTGTCGCCCGCGGGACTGCGGCTGAAAGATGTCGCCAGCGTGGGATTCCGCCAGCGGGAAATGGAAGGGCATTACGACATTGACGGCAAGGGCGGCGCCTTTATCCTGGTGTTGAAGGAATCCGAGGCGAATACGGTTCAGGTGTGCCATACGGTGCACGCGGAATTGGAGCGCATCAAGGCGGACCCGGTGTTCGCGGGCGCGGAAAGCCACATCTTTTTCGATCAATCCGACATGATCGAGTATGCGCTGGACGGGTTGATTGAGGCGGGGGAGGGCGGGGCCGTCATGGCCATCATCGTGTTGTACGCGTTTTTGCTGCGGCTGCGTCCGACGCTGGTTGTGACCTTGGCGATTCCGGCATCGCTGATCTCCGCGCTGGCCTTTATGTTCTTTATCGGCATGTCGCTGAACGTCATCACCATGGTTTCGCTCATCGTGGCGGTGGGCATGCTGGTGGACGATGCCATTGTGGTGATTGAGAACATTTACCGGCATCACCAGCAGGGCGAGGGCTTGATGGAAAGCGCGCGGAAAGGCGCCGGTGAAGTGGCCGTTGCCGTGACCGCTTCGACCCTGACCATTGTGGTGGTGTTCGTGCCGGTATTGTATTTGCAGACGGGCGAAATGGCGACGCACATGAAGGAGTTTGCGGTGCCCATGTGCGCGGCGCTCTTCGCGAGCCTTTTCGTGGCCTTCACGCTGATTCCGCTGGCCACCAGCCGCATGAAGGATGTCACCCTGATTGACATAGTGCGGCGGTGGCGCGAACGAAAAGGCAGCCCAGAACAAAAAGGATGCCTGGCCCGCGCATTCCAGGTGCATCCCTTTACCTGGGTGATTCACGCCTATGCCTGGGGGCTCGATTTCACCCTGCGGCGGCCCCTTTCCGCGTTCATGGTGGTGATGCTGATCTGCGTGTGCACCGCCCTGTTTCCCTATCGCCGGGTGGGCATGCAGGACATGCCCAGCCTGGATTTGCGCGAAGTGGACATTGATGTTGAATTGGAACAAAACTTTGATCTGAAGATGGCCACCGATACCTTCAATATGATTAAAAAGACCGTGGACGTTTACCGGGATGAACTGGGCGTTAAAAATGTGTTCACCCGCCATAGCGCCAATCAGGGCACGGCCACGGTGTACTTAAAAAAGCAAGAAGACTACCCCAACGGCCAGTTGCCGCCATATCCCACCAAAGAGGCCATGCTCTTCCTTCGCGGCAAGTTTCCCGAGCGGCTGCCGGGGCGGCGCATCCGGGTGTCCATGCCGGAGGCGGGAGACGGAGAGGGCGGGGAGCGCGCCAGCACCATCTCCGTGCGTCTTTCGGGCGATGACCGCCAAACGCTTTTGGACGTGGCGCATCAATTCCGCGCACGGATGGCGGAGTTGCCCAACCTGACGGAGACCAAGGTGGAAGAGCAGATGGTCAAGGAGGAAATGCAACTGACGGTGGATGAGCCGCTGGCGCGGAACGCTGGGATCAGCCCGATGATCATCGCCCGCACGGTGGATGTGGCGCTTCGGGGCAACCGGTTGCCGCCGATGAAGCATGCTGGAAAAGAATACCCGGTATGGGCGCAATTCCGGGAGGAAGACCGGAAGACCAAGGCCAATCTGGACAATGTTTCCGTGTTTGGCCTGATGGGTGCGCTGGTTCCGTTGAATCAATTGGTGGATTACGCCAAGGCCCAAAGCCCGACCGCGATTGAACGGATAGATGGGCGGGACATTATCCGGGTGCGGGGGCGCACAACCACCGATGTGCTTTCCGAAGTGCTCGTCAGCCTTAATAAACTCATTCAGGATTTTGACCTGCCGACGGGCTACACCGTTGACTTGGGGTATGAATTCGATGATCTGCGCGAAAACATGGCCAGCTTCGCCGCCACGCTTATTTTCGCCGTGATTCTGGTGTATATCGTGATGGCCGCGCTCTTTGAATCCCTGCTGCTCCCCCTGTCGGTCCTCACCTCCATTCCCCTGTCGTTTGTGGGCGTGTATTGGGGCATGTTCATCATGAACACCCCCCTGGACACCATTGGCCTGATCGGCTGCATCCTGATGGTGGGGGTGGTGGTCCGCAACGGGATTGTGATCGTGGATCATATTCAATTGCTGCGTTCGGAAGGGATGAACCGGCACGATGCCATCGTGCAAGCGGGGCGGGACCGCTTCCGGCCTGTGATCATGACGGCATTGACCACCATCCTGGGGGTGTTGCCGCTGGCCTTTGAAGCAAAGGGCGGCACCACCGTGTCATTCGTCAGTTTGGGCCGCTCCTTCATCAGCGGACTCATCACGGGCACCATGTTGACCCTCATTGTCGTTCCGCTGTTCTACACCCTGATAGAAGATGTGAAGAACTATTTCTTCAACAGCCTGATCTTCGTCCTGGGACTGTTCAAAAAAGAAAAACGGCCCGCTGTGACCTCTTCCGCCGAAATCCTCTGATCTAGATTTTTACAAACCATCCTTCGCGCCTGTGTCCGTGCAAGTCTCCGGTCTGTGGCGGCGATTCGCAAAAGAACCCGCGGCCAGGCCCGGGGACGGCCTTGACCGTGCCACCCGGATACAAAGGCGTGGTGGGGATATATCCTTCCTTGCGGACGGGCGTAATAAAAGGTTGGCGATAAATTTTTGCCGGTTCCAAGCCT
>CAYXPO010000345.1:0-5626 GCA_964466925.1 uncultured Nitrospirales bacterium | reverse complement strand
GGTGCCTGCCTGGTTTTCGTCGAGTCGTTTCCAATGAAGGAGAAGAAAGCACGTTGTAATCCTTTCGTGAAGACCATGCCCGAAACCTGGTTTGCCGGCAAAACACCGCGGGAAATCGAGTCACCTGGGAAACCGGCCCGGTGCCAAAAGAATTTACAGAAGATCGCATAACATTCGTTTTCGCCGGGAGCCTCGGCTACGCTTCCGAACCCAAAACGGACGGATTCGTTCTCGATGTCAACGGCCGGGAGACGCTTCGATTCGATTTGCCGGAACCCATGACGTGGCAAAGCGATGACAAACGGGTGGAACTCCGGTTCGAGTCCCGCCGCACCGTTTCCGTCGATCAATTCGGCCTGTTCCACTTGACCGTTCCGCGCGGCATGGTCACGCCCGGCAATCCGTGCACGCTTAGCGTTCGCTCGCTGGGAACCGGCAGCCAGCGTTGGTTTGGACTGAATCCGTATTTTTAACACGACGGCTCTGCGCCGCTCAGGGCGTGGAAAAACGGAATGAATAAAGCTTCATGGCTTTCATCATGAATTTGAGACGAATGGGTTTTTCTGCCCATGCGCTCACGTCGCTGCTGCCCTTCCAGGTGATTTCCCGGGACAAAGAATTTGCACCGAATTCGTCACAGTCTGCAAGGCCAAATCCTGGGATTTCCATGCCGCCGGCATCCAGCAAGGCGACCTTGCCGGTTCCTGTGGCGCTTCCATCCATGTTCAGCAGCAGGCGGCGTCCGGAAAAGACGATTACGGGGGTTACAAATGAACCGCCATCAAGTGGCGCGTCGGCAGACATGAAGCCGTCCAGGCGTTGTTCCAGCCGCTGGATGGACCCTCCGCCTTCCACGCCCAACTGTCCATGGGTGCTTTTGTAACCGCCGTAATATTGATACAACGCATCGCCGTTTCGGACGACCCCGATCGCCATGTACAACTGCGAGGAATCCAGCGCGCCTTCCAGCCCCATCGGCACATACGGCTCCCGAGAAGGCCGGGTCCAATGCACGCCATCCCGGCTTGCCGCCATTTGAATATCGAGATATCCATCGTTGCCCCACTTCCCCACGGGAGGTTCCGGAAAATGGCGGTAAAGGGAAGGGAACATGAAATAAGCATCCTCCGCCCAGGGATACGGAATGCACGCGGCATTGTAATGATCGGATTGAGGCGGATCCTTCTCGTCGTAACCGAACACAATCGGAACCTCCCGGCTGGGCACCGGAATTTTGTCTTCCCCCCAGATATAATAGGGTTTTTCCAAGGGGGTGAACGGCCACGGTTCGAGGATATTGTCCATTTCAACGCGCCCAACCTTTCTCAGCGGATCCCATACCCGGATGTTCGCCACGTATTTTTTTAGGCGCGTGTCATAAAAGGCTTGGTTGGCCGTATCTGGAAGCAAGGGAAACACCCGCACCGGCGATTGCGTCCAATGGAGACCGTCGGGGGAAGTCCAAACATAAAGCCCCGCCTTCTGTGGATCAGGCCAGTACATCGCCGATAAGGCTTTGAACCGCTGTTCCGGAGGCGCGGCCGGATCGAGAAACACCGTGGTTTCCACGGTCCCGGTCAAAACAATGTTGTTGTCCTTCGAGCCCTGGTACTCAATCAACCCCAATTCCGGTTTTTCCCAAGTCCGCCCATCCGCGCTCCGCGCAAAACACTGGCAGTAATTGTTCGCCTTGTCCCGTGCGAGATACCACATCTTATACTCGCCTTCGTACTGAACAACGCTCACGCAGAAACCGATTTCCCCCGACTCCCAGGGACTGTCCGGCAGAATCACGGGCCCCATTTTCACCGGAGGATTCATACGCAAAGTGATGTTAGTTGATTCGGCGATGAATCGTGAATCAATGAAAAGCTGGGGGCGGTCACCCACATCAATGACAAGACCCGATGTGCCCTTAATTTGTTCGCGCAACCACGCAGTGAAGATTGCTTCAGCGGTGCCCGAATCCTCGGTGTTCCGTTCCACCATCCCGATGTCCTGCGCCCAGATCAACGCCCGGGCAAGATGGTCCCGTTCCCGCGCATCCACATCAGCCACCGGGCTTGTCACCGAAGGCGCGATGGCCAGGCAATCCCACTCCTGATGCCCAAAACTCAGCGCATAATTGAGCACCCATTTATACGAACGCACAAACTGTTCTTTCGTCTCGGCCTTTGCCTCCAACGGCACCGCCACAATCACCAGATCGGGCTTCAATTCCCGCACCTTCTTGGCGCTCTCCTCAAGCTGAGGTAATGTCTGGCCTTCCACGGGCCATGGCGTAACTTCCACCTGAGTGTTCGGTGTGATAGTCCTAAACGCTGAAAGTGCCAGACCATCATAGGGCGGCATGGCATAGACGCGAACCGGTTTGCTTTCCTTGAGCAGCGTCAGGGTCTTGGGAAGCAGCGGCTGCGGTGGCCCCTCGTTCTCCAGTGATATCGCCTTCCCTGAAATTGCCTGCGCTATCCTTTCCGCGAAGAGCTTATGCCCCGCCATGTTCGGATGAATCTCATCGCTCATGATCATCAGCCATTGGGAGGAATTGTCGGACCGAACCGCTTCAAAAACGGAAAAACAATCCACCACCGGCGCATGTTCCCGTTCGCCCACCCGGAGAATTCCCTCCCGGTATTCAAACAATTTTGTTCTGGGCCGTGAGGGCGTATCCGTGACCGAATTCGGCGTGCACAGCATTACTTCCGCCCCTGCCTCCCGGCACTTCTGTATGATCGTGGAAAGGTTCGCCTCGTATTCCGCCAGCGGCACGCGCGTCATGTCATTCAACCCGAACATCACGGTCACCAGATGCGGTTTGTGCGCGATAACATCCGTATCGAGACGGTTCAATGCGTCCACGGTCGTGTGTCCGCTGATCCCCGCATTAAGCACTTCCACCTGGGCATTGGGATACAGGCGTTTTAGCGCAACCTGCAGCATCTCGGGATAGGCCCGCCGCCCCCCGGTATGGTAATACACCCCCGTAACGCTGTCGCCAAGGCACACCACCCGCACCGGTTCCGTGCCCGCGCGCAACAGTTCCGCCGTTTTGGGCACCGATTCGTTTGTCGTTTGTACCGCCGCGTAACCGGCAAAGCACAATAAGAGAAATAATCCCGCATACCATCTTCGCATACCTATGCCGCTCCTTCCAGTTCAATCTTCCGGCGTATCGCCCTTGCCCCTTCCATAATATACTTCGATTTTACATGCCCTCAACTATGGTAAAACAGGCGGGATGGAGGGGCATAAACGATGGGAAATCGGGAATTCTTGGCAAAATGGTCCATTGAAGTGCAAAATTTGTTCAGTTCTCCTGAAAATTTGCTACAGTTATTGCATTGTCTTTTCATAAGAGACCAATACGGCATATTTTATCTCTTTCAAAAAGATAAAATTGTGCTCAACTGAATGAGGAAAAGAAAATTGTTATTGAGAGGCGCGTGTTTTGCGTTGGTTATCGGGATGGCCTGTATGGGGGCGGCGGCGGCGCTGGAACCCTCCATGGAGGAACAGGCCTTCGTCAAATCCCTGGTTGTTGAACGGTTTATGGACCAGACGGCCACCCCGCCGTTTTCGTTTGTGTATGGGGGCCGCCCATCTCCGCAAGTCCGGAAGGATTGGTCTGTAAAAAAGCACCAGAGAAAACTGGACAAAGCACGCAGGGAACGGATAATCACCGATTCGGCTGAGGCCACCGGTTTGGAAGTCCGGTGCGTGGGGATTGAGTATAAGGATTATCCCGCGATGGAGTGGGTGGTCTATTTTGAGAACAAGGGGAAGGCGGATACGCCCATTATTGAGGAGGTGCAAGCCCTGGATATGCGATTGGTCCGGGGCAAGTCCGGGGAGTTCATCCTGCATCACGCCTGCGGCAGTGACAATAAAACGAGCGACTTTCAACCGATGGCGGATACGCTGGGGCCAAAAGCAACACGGCGGCTTGCTTCTGAGGGCACGTCGTCCATCGGCGCGCTGCCGTTCTTTACAATAGCGTCACCGGACGAGGGGTTGGTGGCGGCGGTGGGTTGGTCCGGTTCCTGGGCCGCCGAGTTTGCCCGTGATGGCGGCAGGGGAGTGACCGTCCGGGCCGGAATGTCCACCACGCACCTTTTGCTTCATCCTGGCGAACGTATCCGAACCCCGAGAATATTGGTGATGTGCTTCCAGGGTGATTGGATTCGCGGGCAAAACCTGTGGCGCAGGCTGCTCCTGAAGCACTATCTCCCGCATCCGGGCGGCAAACCGCTGGTGGGGCCGCTCACCGATGGTAACTGGGGCGCCATGACGGAACGCGAACAAATCGCCAAGATCAATTGGTGGCGCGACAACAAACTGCCGTTGGACTGTTTTTGGATCGATGCGGGGTGGTCCGGCAAGACCGGTCCGATCGACTCCTGGATAGAAAACGCGGCCATCCGCGTGCCCAATCCCGAATACTATCCGCGCGGACTCAAACCGGTGTCGGATGCGGCCCATGCGGCCGGAATGAAATTTCTGCTGTGGACCTGGCCCAACCGCGCGCTTCCGCACCTCGGGGTGGGCAAGGAACATCCCGAATGGCTCTATGGCGAGGCCATTGACCACGGGAATCCCCTTGCAAACCAGTGGATCATGGCCGAAAACATCCGGCTCATCAAGGAACAGGGCATAGACATCTACCGGCAGGACGGAAATCCGAGCTACCCGCCCGATTCCGGGCCGGACCGCCAAGGGATCAATCAAATTCGCCATTTTGAAGGCTTTTACACTTTCTGGGATGCGTTGTTGAAGAAATATCCCAATCTGATTATAGACAATTGTTCCGGCGGCGGCAGAAAGCAGGACCTCGAAACCATTTCGCGCAGCATCTCCCTGTGGCGGAGCGATTACCAGGTTCCCAATGACTTTGATCCCATCGGAATGCAATGCCAGACCTATGGATTGTCGCTCTGGGTGCCCTGGAGCGGCGCGTGCTCCGCAAAGACCGATGCGTATTCCATGCGCAGCGGCTACAGCCCCGCCCTGTGCATCAACTGGCACGTTTACGTCAAGCGGATCAATTCGGAGGGCTTCGATTTCGCCGGCGCCCGCAGGCTGCTCGATGAATACTTGTTCGTGCGTCCCTATTTTTATGGTGATTTTTATCCCCTCACTTCCTGCACGATCGGCAAAGACCAGTGGATTGCCTGGCAATTTGACCGGCCGGAGACCAACAGTGGAATCGTCCAGGTGTTCCGGCGTCCGGAAAGCCCCTATGAATCCGCGCAGTTGCCCCTCTTCGGATTGGACCCTACTGCCAAGTACACCGTTACCAATGCGGATACCGGCATCAGCACCGTTACTACGGGCCGTGAATTAATGGAAACGGGCATCCCCGTCACCATTTCTGTGAAACCTGGCGCGGTCCTGATACGTTACAAAAAGAATTGATGCGTGGGCTTCAAAGGGTTTGGCGGGAAACCGGTTGACCACGATAAATCTTAATAGAACACCTGCATCAACGCGAGGCCGTGGGCGGGGGCGCAATGTCCTTTGAACGGGCCGGGGGAATGGAGGCTTTCCTCAAGGAAGGATACGGGGAAGCGTCCCCGGGCGATTTCGACAAGGGTCCCGGCGATATTGCGAACCATGTGATAGAGGAAGG
>CAYXPO010000344.1:0-5638 GCA_964466925.1 uncultured Nitrospirales bacterium | reverse complement strand
TCATCACTTTCATTGGGATACTCTCCTCGGTTAGTTTTGCATGGTTTTTTTTGTGATGAGCGGCCAGAAGAGCATGAGGGCGCCCAAAACGCCCAAAAAAAGCCAGATCATCAAGTGCGGCCCCACCGGGTAGGATTCTTGGTAGCCGGGCAATGGAATCCTGAACCACGCGATATACCACCATTCCGGGAAGATATGCGTGTTCTCGCACCAGGGGTAAAACCACAAAAACTGGCCGTGGGAGATAAAGTCGAACAGGAGGTGTGAAAAGGCGCCCAGCAACACGGAAAATGCCATAAAGAAGAACGGATGCGCCACCCACTCCGGGGTGCTGTTCCAGATCACCACATTTTCGGCATACCACTCCGTCCAGGGGCGCTTTTTCCAATGAACCAGCCACGTCCCGGACTTTGCCATCAGCCAAGTCACCAGCATCCCGGCGGGAACACAGAGGAAAACCATTCCCACCAGCGTATGCCCGTACCACTGCCCCAAACCGCCTTTCAAAAGGGGGCCAATCGTTCCGTCCACGATATCGGGCGAGGCCGCCCCAACGCACAACCCCAGCACATGAAATTTGCCGGGCCAGCGCCTCCACAACGGCGATATCAAACCCTGATGGGATGGAAATGCAAACGGCACCCGTTATTCCTTAAATATGCAAGATGTCATACATTTATTGTTCGATAGCTTCAAGAGGCACTCCCAAACTTTTCCGGAGACTCTTCCGGGCAGATTCAACTCTGGACAAAAAACGGGGATCATGTTCCAACCGATAGTCAAACCAATCATCTTCTGAAGAAAAACCAACCAAAATACCTGCTGGCTTTCCATGCCTGGTAATAACAATTTCCTCTTTTTCAGCAAGTCTTAAATACTTGGAGAGATCGTCTTTCACATTTGTCAATGTCACATGCTTCATGGTTTGGCTACTGTCTGGATTCCGCGTCACGTTTGACGAATTCCGCCCAGCGCTTATTGATCCAGGCCTGCATGGCCTCGATGGTCTCGTCTTCGATGCCTTTGAAGCGGCCCTGGACCGAAACATATTCACGGACGGGCTGGAGTTCGCCTTGTTCCGCAAGTTTTTTGCTGCGGCTGGTAAGCCGGAAAACACCGCCCTCAATTTCATACAACACCACCGCGCCGCATTCCACGGCCATCCGGCCCATTTCCACGGTGTCTTTCGCGGGGAACTGCCATCCGGAGGGGCATGGCGCGCACATGTGCATGTAGCGCGTGCCCTGGATGCCCACCGCTTTTTTCACTTTGTCATACAGGTCGGTGGGGAAGGAGGGACACGCCGTGGCGATATACGGAACGTTATGCGCCTCCAGAATCCTCGGCACGTCCTTGGCATGTTGCGGCTTTCCGAAGGCGGGGGTGGTGGTGGTGCGCGCGCCGATGGGCGTGGATCCCGAACGCTGTGTCCCGGTGTTCATATAGGCTTCATTATCGTAACAGATGTAGATGAAGTTGGCGTTGCGTTCCGCCGCGCCGCTGAGGGCCTGGATGCCGATGTCCGCAGTGCCGCCATCGCCCGCCATGGCCACCACGGTGATGTCTTCGCGTCCGATGGCCTTGAGTCCGGCCACCAGCCCCGACGCCGCCGCCCCCGTACTCGGGAAGACGACGTTCATCCAGGGCACCTTGACCGACGAGGTTGGATACATGCCGCCGAGCACCGTCAGGCAACTGGCGGGCACCGCGAAGATGCAATTGCCGCCGAGGGCTTTCAGAATGTGCCGGAACCCAATGCCGAGGCTGCATCCCGCGCAGGCGCGGTTGCCGGGGAGCATGAACTCTTCTTCGGGCAGATCAAGAATTTTCGTAGCCATAATACCTCTAAATCTGGATGTTGACCCATTCCGTTTCTTTTTCGGGAGTGTCGTTCTTCAAGGCCGCAAGGCTCTTCTTGGCGGCTTCGATCAGATGACCATATTGAATGTTGCGTCCGCCCAGGCCGGTGATATACCCATGCACCACGGGCGATACGTCCGATGTATACAAGGCCGCCTTCAGGTCGGCGCAAATTGGTCCTTCATTGCCATAACTCAGACTTTTGTCGAACACCGCCACGATCTTCGCCTTCCGAACCGCCTCCGCGAGTTCTTTCTTGGGGAAGGGGCGGTAGACGCGCAAACCGAGCACACCCGCCTTGATGCCTTCTTCCCGCAATTTGTCCACGGCCACGGAGGCTTCCATGCACAGGCTCCCCGCCGCCATCAGCAAAATCTCCGCATCCTCCGCGCGGTACCCCCACACCATGCCGCCCCAACTGCGCCCCACGGCCTTTCCAAATTCCTGGTCCACCGATACGATGGTCTTGGGCGAATTCAACAGTGCTTCCTGGTGCAAATACCGCAGTTCCATATACCCGTGGCACAAGGTTCCGCTTCCGTCCCTGCGTGGATCGGCCAGCGTCACCGGGTTGAGATTGCGCGGATGGGAGGGATCAAGAATCGTATGGGGTTTGTATTTCGGAAGAAACGCGTCCACCTGTTCCTGCGGCACCAACTCCACCGGCATCACGGTATGGGAGAGGATGTAACCGTCGTAACACACCATCACCGGCACATGGACCGTCTCCGCGATCTTGAAGGCCTGAATGACCGTGTCATGGATTTCCTGGTTGTTCCGGCAGAAAATCTGTATCCACCCCGCGTCACGCATGGTCATGGAATCCTGCTGATCATTCAACACGCTCCACGGCGCGGCCATCGCGCGGTTCACGCAGCACATCACGATGGGCAGCCGCGCGCCCGCCGCCCAATGGACCTGCTCGCACATATAGGCCAGGCCGTTCGCGCTGGTGGCGGTGAATACCCGCGCGCCCACCGTGGACGCGGCAATGCACACGCCCAGTGCGCTGTGTTCGCTTTCCACGGTCACGAATTCCGCGTTCATGCTGCCCTGCTCGATGAATTTCGAGAGGGTTTCCACCACGGACGATTGCGGCGTGATGGGATAGGCGGCCACCACTTGCACCCGGCACAGTTTGACGGATTCGGCGGCGGCTTCGTTGCCGGTGATAATTTCGGTTTGGTGCTTCTTGGTTCCCACGAGTTCCCCTTTCACTCCGCGTCTTCCGCGTTTTCCGGCACCATCGTGATGGCCCCGGCGGGGCATACTTCCGCGCATATCCCGCAACCCTTGCAATAATCCAGATTCACTTCCGTGCCGATTTCCTTCTTAATCACGCCTTCCGGGCAGTAGGCCCAGCATTGGAAGCAGGCGGGCCGCCCCGCCTTCACCGCGAGGCATTTGTCCGGGTCGAATTCCGGGCGCAGGCTGCGCCAATCGCCCGTATGGCCGGCCTCGCCGATGCACGGCGTCGACATGGCCGATTCTTGTCCACAGTCTCTTGTTGCCATGAGATCACTACCTTACAGTTGGGTGCGCTGATACGTCAGCTTTGCCGCTTCAAAATTCTTCTGCGCCGCTTTGGGGGAAAAGGCATCCGCCAAGGCTTCTTTCAAATCCTCAAGAGAAACGAATCCGGTGGCGCGCGCAATCGCCCCCAGCATGGGGGTGTTGATCATGGGAACCCCCGATACGATTAACCCCACTTCCACAGCCGCCCCGGTGGCATCCGCCGTGGCGATGCGGAAATCACCCTTCAATTTTAGACTCTTGGGGTCCTTGCAACTGTTGACGATCACCCAGCCGCCGGGCTTCAACCCCGACGTGGCATTCGCGGTTTTCATCAACGTGTCATCCAGCACCACAATCACATCCGGCGTTTCCACTTGCGAATAGATGCGGATCGGCTCGGTGGCCAGCCGTGTCAACGCCGTCACCGGCGCGCCCCGGCGTTCCGCCCCGAAATTCGGCGCGGAGGTCACCCCCTTGAATCCCGCCCGGTACGCCGCCGCCGCCAGAATTTTCGCCGAGGATATCGCCCCCTGCCCGCCGCGTCCATGCCAGCGGATTTCACACATGCCGTTTGTTAACGTTTCCGCGTTCATGACCATCGTAATTCCTTTATAGTTCCACGTCCGTCAGGGCGTTTATGCATGCAAGGTTTCAGCGGCGGCGTTGCCGGAAATGCTGGTTTCATGCGTCCAGGGGCGGTGCATGCGCCCGTTCATGGCCGGCATCCGCCGTGTGGTCCCAGTATTGGAAGGTGGATCAACGTTGCCCGCGATCACTGCCTAGCCGGGCCTTTGGAACACACGGCCTAGAAAACTGCGTAAACCTGGAGCGGCAGTATAGCAAAGGCGGGCCGGCTCAGGCAAAAGAATCACGCAGTGCAGGTTGAATCACACCGGTATTGCATGTATCGTATGGAGTTTGCTTTGGATTGTACTGCAAGGGAGAAAACCATGTCGGGTGAATTGTTGACGGAAAACAAAAGCTGGCGCGAAGGCCTCACGGGCTACCATTACTTGGTCTTGGCCGTGGCCATCATGGGATGGATGTTTGACACCATGGACCAATGGCTCTTTGTCTTTGCACGGCAACATGCCCTCAGCGAACTGCTGGGGCCTTCAGCCACGACCGCGGACATCACCCGTTGCACCGGCACTGTCACCATGTGCCTTATGTTCGGTTGGGCCGTCGGCGGGCTGATTTTCGGCATGATCGGCGATTACCTCGGCCGTACCCGCACCATGATGATCACCATCCTCATGTATGCCGTATTCACGGGGCTGAGCGGCCTTGCGCAAAACTGGGTCCAGTTTGCCGCGCTCCGTTTCCTCGTCGGCTTGGGGGTGGGCGGTGAATTTGCCGCCGGCGCCGCCCTTGTCGCGGAGAGCTTTCCCGCCCATGCGCGCGCCACAGCGCTTTCCATCGTACAGGCGATGTCCGCCATCGGCAATGTAACGGCCGGAGTGATTAACCTGATCATGGCCTCTATCATCTCCCCCGCTGAAGGCTGGCGATGGCTTTTTGCCATTGGCATCATCCCCGCCTTCATTGTGGTCATCATCTTTTTCTTTATCCGGGAACCGGAAAGCTGGGTGCAGGCGCGGGCCAAAGCCAAAGGATCGGGCATCGGCATGGGCAACATGCTCGGCCTCTTCACCGATAAAACCCTCCTCCGCAATACGCTTGTGGGGGTGATTCTCGCCACGGTCGGCGTGGTGGGCTTCTGGGGCATCAGCACGTGGTCGGGTGAATTGCTTCGCAGCATCCTCAATCCGAACAAACTTGCGGAATTGAAAGCGGTCACCGAGCAGAAGGTGAGTTTCGCGCTTATGAGCCAGAATTTTGGAAGCTTCCTTGGCGCTCTTCTCTATGGTTACATGGCCCGCAACCTGGGCCGGCGCCCCGCCTTTGCCCTGTCCCTGCTCGGTTGTCTTATCGTGATCCCCTGTGTCTTCTATTTCACCAATTCCTTCGGCACCGCCCTGGTGTTTTTCTTCCTGATGGGCTTTGTACTGCTGGCGGTTTTTGGCGGATACGCCGTCTATTTCCCCGAACTTTTCCCCACCCGCCTGCGCGCCACAGGCACCGGTTTCTGCTACAACTCCGCGCGCTTCATCTCCGCCTTTGCCCCGGCCCTTTTTGGCGGATTGGCCGCGACCTACGGCCTGCGCCTGGCGGCCTGCATGATTTCCTGCGTCTTCGTTATCGGGTTGATTATCCTGCCCTTCGGCCCCGAAACCAAAGGCAAACCCCTGATGGAATAACA
>CAYXPO010000343.1:0-5656 GCA_964466925.1 uncultured Nitrospirales bacterium | reverse complement strand
CGAGGCGGCCGGGGTGGAAATCGAGGCCGCCACCCTCGATGCCGTCGCCCTCTCCGGGCTTTGGCAGGCCTCCCGTAAAAAAACCAAGGGATTGAGCGCCATGTTGCATGTGCGCGAAACCTCCTCCTGCCTCGTGGTTATGTTCAATGGCCGGCCCGCCTTCCTCCGCCACCTTTCCTGCACCGCCGACCAGGTGCGCGGGGCGGTTCCGGGCGCCGCGCGCGAGATTCAAAACAGCCTGCGCGCGTTCATGGCCAAATGGCGCGCCGGTGGTGAAATCGCCCTGCTCCACATCACCGGGCTGGATCTTTCCCTCGAGGAGCGCGAAGCCCTCGCCCGGGCGCTTCATGTTCCCATTGAAGATACGGTGTTGATATCGCAACTGAAAGGCGGGGCCCTGGCCTTGCAGGAAGGTCCCCTTGGCGCGAAACACAATACTTGGGAAGCGGCGATTGGTTCCGCTTTTGGCGCCGCCGGGAAAACCTACGCCATCAACTTCCAACACGCCGGACAGAACACCGAAAGCATACTGCGCAAAGTGATTCCGCATCTGATGTTCTCCTCCTGCCTGCTGTTGATGCTCTTGGCCGGGTGGGGGGTCTATTACATTCAGGGAACGGTGCGGAACGAAGCCGAAACCGCCCGGCTCGAGCAGCAACTCGATGCCCTCAAGGCGGATATCGAGAAAATGGCCGGCGACGGGCTGGGGGCGGAGGTCAACACCGACATGTTCACCGACCCCACCCTGCTTGCGCTGCTGGCCGACATCGCCGAACGCATCCCCGAAGGGAAAAACGTAGTTCTGACCGACCTGCGGATTGCCGCGCCCGAGACGGAAAGCTGGTGGATTAAACTGGCCGGTAATGTTCCCGACGCCGCGGTCTTCAACGAGTTTCTGGGCCGGCTAAAAGAATCCTCCTTGTACTCCGTGGATGAAGAAGCCGATCTCAGCGTGCAAGGCGAAGTCACGACTTTTACCCTGAAAGCCCGCCGGCCTACGGCAACCATTACGGAGAAGAAAAATGCGCATAAATCTTGATCGCCGGGGGCAGGCGGCGCTCGTCTGCGCCTTCATCACCCTGTGGATATGCGGGGCGCTCCTCGTCTTCATCCCCATGATTCCCCAGAAGAAGTTCCGGCAATCCGAGGAGAAGATTGCCGATCTCAAACAACAGATAACGATGACCCTCATGATGAAATCCGAGGAGGAAGAACGCCTCCGCCGGCAGGAAAAACTGCGCGAACAACTCAACGCGCGGCCGCCCTCCTTCGATCTCATTTCCTATCTGAACACCCAGCTTCGCGGCGCCAATCTTGCCGGGCGGTTCACCCTTGAAAACTACCGCACCCGCCAGTCTTCCCCGAAACTGCCCATGGCCCAGATTAAACTGACCGGCGTCTCCCTCAAGGAACTCGTGGATGTCCTCCATGCCCTCTATGCCAGCAACAACCTCATAGTGATGTACAAACTTGACCGGCTCCATCCCGCCAACAACAACAAGGGGTTGGATTGTGAATTCATCCTCGCCACCGTAAAGGTCTGACAGAGCGTTGCCCGCTTGCCCGGACCGCGAAACGCCAAGGAACCGCCGCGCATACTCCAAGCGGGGGAGAAGGCTGCCCTTTCGTGCCAATCTATCTGTTCGGGCCTTGAGAAGCGCCGATTAGGATTCGTTACCCTAGCGGATGCGGCGGTCGTTGGGGCCGAGCCAAAGGTCGGCATTGGCCCCCAAGCGGCTTTTCAGCGGCGCGGAAATCTCGTTCAGGTGCGCCATGATGGCGGGGCCGAGGTCGAGGCCGGCGGTGGCGAGATTGAGTTTAATTTGACGGGGATTGCGCGCGCCGAGGATGGCGGAGGTGACCCCCGGCTGGGCCAGCAGCCAGGAGAGGCAGAGGGCGGCCATGGGGATTTCCAGGGTTTCGGAGATGCGCGCGAGATGGGCCACAGTTTTCATCAGCAACTCTTCACAGCCCTTTTCCCCATGACGGGTGCCGGGCCGCTTGCTCGAAAAATGGCGGGTGCGACGCCGCGCGGGGGGTATGTCATCAATGGTTTTCCAGCGCCCCGCGAGCAGGCCCTGCATAAGGGGCATGTAGGCCAGGGTGCCGAGGCGGTGTTTCCGGCAGGCGGGCATTACTTCATATTCCGGTGCGCGGAACACGATGTTATACCCGATCTGGTCGCAAACGGCGCTCCCGGCGGCCAGCCAGGCGCTCAGGTCCTGCGGACCGAAATTGGACAGCCCGATGGCCCGGATTTTCCCCGCGTCCCGGAGTTTTTCGAGCGCGGCAAAGGTGTCCGCGAAGGGAATTTCGCGTGACGGCCAATGTACTTGGTAGAGATCAAGGTAATCCGTGCCCAGACGGGCCAGACTGGCTTCGCAGGAGGCGGTGAGTTGTTCTGGGGCGCAATGTTCCGGGGAGACTTTCGAGGCAATGAGCACTTCCTTCCGGCGGCCACCGAGAATTTTCCCCAGCACCCGTTCCGATTCGCCGCCCCCGTACATTTCCGCCGTGTCAAAAAGATTGATGCCTTCGTCAATGGCGGTGTGCACCGCCGCCTCCGCGTCCGCTTCTTCGTCCGGCCCCCAATATGCGGGATCCCCGATTTGCCACGCCCCGAAAGACACCACGGACACTTCCAGACCGCTGTTTCCCAGGGGCCGGTACCGCATATGAGCATTCCTTACGTGGTGTTGCGGCGTCATCGGTTCCGGGGGCGGCGGACTACCGCCCCCGGACGCTCGTTTCTTGGCTTATTTGGCGTATTCGGCAATGTTAATGTTCTTGAAGAACATATCGGTCGTCGGGTCGTGTCCCTGAAGAGTTATCGTGCCGGCGATGGGTACAAAGCCGTTTTTGCCATCGTTTTCCGGCGACACCGGGCGCGTGTCAAAATAATCCGTCACTTGGTAGCCGTTCACCCACACGGCGATATGGTTGCCCTCGCAGATGACCGTCTTCTGGAACCATTTTTTCTCTTCCGGCACCACTTTGCGCGCTTCCTGCACGCCATAGAGGCCGCCCGTGCCGAAATCCACCGGCTTCGTGCGGTCGTCCTTGCGGAATTCATTGCGGATCTGTGATTCGTAGCCCTTCCAGAACACGCCCACGGGGCTGCGGAAGAATACGCCGCTATTCAGCGGTTTTTCGAGGGTGCCATTCGCCATGATGTCGAGTTGAAGCACGAAATCGCGGAAGGTGCCGGCCGTTTCGATCTGGCCGTTGCCGTTTTTAATGTTCATCGAGCCATCCACCACGGAGAAGACGGACGCGTGGTCCGGAATGATATTCCAGCCGGTCAAGTCGCTGCCGTTGAAGAGGGGGGTCAAATTGATCGGGCGCAGTTTCACTTCGGAAACGGAGATTTCCGGGCCTTTCCCCTTGTCGCCGTGATACCGGTCAAAGGAAATGCCGATATGCCCGCGCTTGGCGCCGGCGGCGAATCCGTCCACCGGTTTCCCGTCCAGTGTGGCATTCACCTCCGCACCCACGGCCTTCACCGTGATGTCGTGCCACACGCTGTCGCCGGCCGGAATGGTCAGCGCGCCCGCGCCGGATTCACTGGGGTGTCCGTCCAAGGGGGCGCGCACGGCAAAGGTCATCGAACCTTCATTGGTCACCTTGATTTTCACGGCCACTTCAAAATCCGCGAATTGCGTCGTGGTCACGAGCCAGCCGCCGGTGCCCTGCTTGGCCACCAGCGCGCCATTGTCCACCGCCCATTGGGCGTCGCCGAATTGCAGCCAGCCAAACGTTGTTTCCTTGTCGAACAGATTGATCCATTGGCCTTCGGCCACGGTCTGGGCGAGCGCGGGGGCCGCCAGGCTCCCCAGAACAATCGCCATAACCAGTAAGCAGCGTTCTGTACGCATCGTTTCACTCTCCTTACGTTTTGTGATTATTTGCGTGATTCTTTACGATGAAGGGAACTTCTACTTTACGCGACTGGAAAGGAAAATGCAATGTTTCGTTTTGCCCTCCTGGCGGCCGGCCTGATTTTGGCCGCGGCAACCGACGCGGCCGGAGAAAAAGACAACGGCTACCGCGGCCTTTGGTACTGCAATCAATTGACCAATGACGAATACGTCTATAAATACAGCGGGGGGCTGGGAACCTACTGTTCCAATCATATTCCCATGGCGGTATACGCGCCCCGGGTGGAAAAAACCTTTTTTGTGTATGGCGGCACAAACGAGACAAATTCCACCCTGTTGGAAATGGTCTCGTATTATGACCATAAAACCGGCTTGGTTCCCCGCCCAACCGTTCTCATGGATAAAAAAACCGATGACGCCCACGATAATCCCGTGTTGTCCATTGACGCATCGGGGCATATCTGGGTGTTTGCCAGTTCCCATGGCACCTCCCGGCCTTCGTATATCTTCCGCAGCCAGCAACCCTATGATATTGACGTTTTCGATCAGGTTTTGGAAACGAATTTTTCCTATCCACAGCCGTGGTTTATCGAAGGAAAAGGCTTCTTTTTCCTGCAAACCCATTATGAGCAGGGGCACCGCGTGCTCTGTTGGTCCACCAGCCCGGACGGACATACATGGTCTGAACGCCATACCCTTGCGCATATCGAGCAGGGGCACTATCAGGTCTCCTGGCCGTTCCAGGGGAAAGTGGGGTCGTTTTTCGATTTCCACCCTGCGGGCAAAGGGCTGAATGGACGCACCAATCTCTATTACGTGGAAACGAGTGATTTTGGCGCAAGCTGGCATACTGCCGCCGGGGCGCCAGTTGCGGTCCCCCTCACCGCGAAAGACTCCCCCGCGCTGGTTCATGACTATCAGTCCGAGGGACTAAACATGTATGGGAAAGACCTGAAATTCGACGCGGAAGGCCGCCCGATCATTCTTCACGTCACCAGCAAAGGCTGGCAGCCCGGCCCGAAGCATGGGCCGCGCACGTGGCGGGTGGCACATTGGACCGGAAAGGCGTGGGAATTCAGCGTGATCACGGAATCCGGCAACAACTACGACAGCGGCGCGCTCTATGTGGAACCGGACGGCCTCTGGCGGGTGATTGGCCCCACGGAAACAGGGCCTCAGCCGTATAATCCGGGCGGGGAGATTGCCGTGTGGACCAGTGCGGATCAGGGAAAACACTGGGAAAAGGAGAAAATACTGACCGCCCACAGCGAGTTCAACCACACCTATGTCCGTCCGCCGCTGGGGGCGCACCCGGGCTTTTATGCTTATTGGGCGGATGGCCACGGCCGGAAACCTTCCCCCTCCCGTCTATATTTCTACGACAAGACGAAGGACACCGTTTTCCGCCTCCCCGCCACGATGTCGTCAACTTTCGAGCCCCCTCAACCCGTTATTCTACAAAACCCTCTGCAATAGCCCTGACTCACCGGGGAGGACAGGCTGGACATGAGGGAGTGTTTTGTTCTAAGATTCTGCATCAATGTCAACATAATATTGCTCCGGGCGCCTGTTTTAGGCGTTCCGCGAACACATAAGAAAGGGAAGAAGGTATGAAACGTTGGATGGTTGGTATCATGATGATCGCACTTGTGGCGGCCTTTTCCGGTTGTGGCGGCAGTGACCAGCCCGCCGCGCCCGCCGCCCCAAAAACAGTGGAATCAAAAGCAGCCCCGGCCCCCGCGGCTCCGGCCCCCGCAGCCCCGGCTCCTGCCGCTCCG
>CAYXPO010000342.1:0-5660 GCA_964466925.1 uncultured Nitrospirales bacterium | reverse complement strand
CTTCGCTGCGCCTCTGGGTGGATGCGAATTATCCGGCCGTGCGTTTGGATTGCCAAAGCACCGTTCCGGTGGCGATGCGCGTATCGCTGGAATGCTGGCGCACGGCATCGCGCGCCTTGCTTCCCGAAGAACGCGACAGCGCGTACGGGTTGATGGAATCCCCCGATCCTGTCGTGGAAGAACCGGATGTGGTGGTTCCGGATACGGAAAATCGCATTCTCTGGTATCACCGGAATGAAACCTCGATCTGGCCCATGACAATGCGGCTTCAGGGCATGGAAGCCTGGATCAGTCAGGCCCCGGACCCCCTACTGGGACGCACCTTTGGCGGCCTGATTCAAGGGGATGGATTTACAAGCGATGGCCCGAACCACCTGAAATCCGAAGCGGCCACGCATCATGCCGTTTCCCTCTATGCGTTGACGAAACAGACGGATTCGCCAGAGGCATGGCGGAAGGATATCGAAACGCTTGCGGCACAGGATACCGTTTTGCGGGAGGACCGCTACACGGTGCATGCGGCGTGGTGGAAGGAATTCTGGGAGCGCAGTTGGATTCGGCTCTCCGGTCCGGAGACGGATGGGGTCAATCAGGGCTACGTGTTGCAGCGGTTCATCAGCGCATGCGCGGGCCGGGGCGCTTTTCCGGTAAAATTCAACGGGTCCCTCTTCACGGTGGACGCGCAGAAAAACGGGAAACCGCTGGATGCGGATTACCGGCAATGGGGCGGGCCCTATTGGTTTCAGAACACCCGGCTGGTCTATTGGCCCATGCTGGCCTCCGGGGATTTCGAGATGATGACGCCGCTGTTCCGCATGTATCGCGATGCGCTGCCGTTTTCCACGGTCCGCACAAGAATCTATTTCGGTCATGAGGGGGCGTTTTTCCCGGAAACGATGTATTTCTGGGGCGGCTATGCACAGGATAATTACGGATGGACGCGTACGGGGCTGGAAACGGGGGTCACGGAAAATGCATATATTCGGCACTATTATTCGGGCGCGCTGGAACTGCTCGTGATGATGCTCGATCACTATGCGTATACGCAAGAAGCGGGCACGGTTCCGGAAATGATTCTGCCGTTTGCCAACGCGGTTATTACTTTTTATGACAAGCATTATCCGCGTGATGCGCAAGGCAAACTCCGCATTGAACCTTCGCAAGCGCTCGAAACCTGGCAAAAGGCGGTGAATCCGCTGCCGCCCATCGCCGGGCTCCGTTGTACACTCACGCGCTTGATAAATCTTCCCGCGACTTGTGTCAGTGAGGAGCAACGGAATTCCTGGCGGCGGCTCTTGCAGGAACTGCCGGACCTGCCCATGAAAGACGGCGTGCTGGCGGCGGCCGGGGAGATTTTGGAGGAAGCGAAGAACTCGGAGAATCCGGAACTGTACGCGGTGTATCCCTATCGCCTCTACGGGGTGGGTAAGCCTGCGTTGGAGGTGGCGCGGCGCACCTATGAACAACGGCGCATCAAAGGGAACAACGGATGGCGGCAGGATGATACGCAGGCGGCGTTTCTGGGGTTGGCCAACGAGGCGCGGAAGGGCTTGGTGGAACGGTTGCGTCAGAAAAACGAGGGGAGCCGGTTCCCGGCGTTCTGGGGACCCAACTTTGATTGGATTCCGGATCAGGACCACGGAACCAACGCGCTCATGACGCTGCAGACAATGCTGCTGCAAGCCGAAGGAGATGCGATCCATCTGTTTCCCGCATGGCCGAAAGCATGGGATGTGGAATTCAAACTTCATGCGCCGCGCAATACGGTCGTTGAAGGCGAATACCGCAAGGGAAAACTGCAACGAATCACGGTATCCCCGCCAGAGCGGGAGAAGGATCTGGTGACTCTCGATCCGCAATAGCGCCAGACGATTATTTTCCCACGGAATAGGCGGCGAGTTTACGAATCCTGGGTTCGGCGGCGGATTGGATGACGCGCAGACGGATTTTTTCGACAGAGGCGGGTTTGAACCGGTCAATCTTTTTATGGCCGATGGCGGTGCCTGTGCAGAGTTCTTTCCATTTTCCGTTTTGAAGCCCTTCCAGAATGTATTCGCGGACGCGCTCGCCCTGGGTAATGTCTTCCATCGTAATGATGTGGTCCACCGTTGTGGGCGTGGCAAAACTCCATTCAACCGTGTTTCCAGTCCCGGAGGTCTCTGCAAGGCTCTTGCCGAAACGGCGTTGAATTTCCACGCCAAATTCCGCGGCCCGGCGCACGTCTGCTTCGGGGATGCGCCCGGTGGTGTCCGGCGTGGCGTTCAATAACAGGACCGCGCCGTGCCCGACGGATTGATAATACATGCTCATGAGTTCGTCCACGCTTTTCAGCGTATCCGCGTTCTTGGAACTCCAGAACCAGTCGCGGCGCATGCGCGCGTCGCATTCGTTGGGGAGCCATTGGCGGCCGCTGGGATCACCGTCGGCGGCGGTGGCGCCTCCTTGCGGGGCGGAATCTTTCACCGCATTCCAGGCAGGATAGGGCGCGGTGCCGTCTTCATTGCCCACCCAGCGGATTGAAGCGTACTTTCCTTGAAAGATGACGGCATGGGGCGCGTATTGTTTGAGAATGTCACCCACTTCGATGATGTTGCTTCCGTCAAACCAGACTTCACATAACTCGCCATACTTGCTGAGCACTTCCGTGAGCTGTTGGCGGTAGAGTTTGTCGTATTCCGCTTGTTTGGCGGGATCGGAACATTTTCCACCCGTGCCCACGCCATGCGCGTCGTCGCGGGGGCTGAGATATACGCCCAGCTTGATGCCGCGCTTGCGGCAGGAGGCGGAGAGGTCCGCGAGCACATCGCCTTTGCCGCCGCGCCATGCGGTGTTCTTGATGCTGTAGTCCGTGGTGTCCGTTTGCCACATGCAAAACCCGCCCACGTGCTTTGCCACAAAGACGATGTATTTCGCGCCCATGGATTCCGCGACGCTCACCCACTGGTCCGTGTCGAGGGCGGCGGGGTTGATTTTTTCCAACGGCGTGGAGCGGTCATCACCTTCCAAATCCTGCCAGGTATTCGGCGCGAAATGGATGAACATTCCCAGTTCCATGTCCTGCCACGCGGCTTGTTCCGGCGTGGGCTTGGCCAAGGCCGCGCCGTCCTGCGCGGTCAGCATCATCACACTCATCCAAACAACGGCGATACCCATGCTCATGTTCCTTTCGTGCAAATGTTACGTCTTCTTTTGGGCAAGAACGGCAAAACAATCGGACATGCGCGGGAATAGCCGCACAAGCAGTTCATGCACCATGGCCTTGTGGAAGGGCAGGCGGGGCGTGTGAAGCCCGTAGGCCTGCTCCAATACCTCAAAACCGGGTGAGAGCAGCCGGACGATTTCCTCCGGCGCATAAAAAACCGAGCAGATAATCATGGGGGCTTTTTCCGTCCGGGCATTGTAAAAATTGAAGAACCGGAAGGGGTTACGGCCCTTCAAGGCGTCAATCCGCCGCCCCATGGACACGGCATTGGGCATTTCCAGCAGGATAAGGCCGCCTGGCTTCAGCACCCGGTGCATTTGGGCCAAAGCGAAGCCGGGATTGTACAGATGTTCGAACACGGACGCGCAGGTGACCAAATCAAAGCGTTCATCCTCGAAGGGGAGGGGTTCCCGGTCAATATCGCACGGGAAATACTGCAAACCCTTGGCGCGGCTGGCTTCCACATCCTCCCCCAGGGCCACCCCGTACACGGTGGCCCGGTAGGTATCCCGTAAATGGCATCCAAGACTCAGCAGGTCCCCGCCCCCGCCGACATCCAGGATTTCCCGTACCCCCTCCGGTACATGCCGCGCCAACAGGCCGGTCATCATGCGAAACCGCCGCTGGTGAAAGGCTATATACTCCTTTTCCGTCATCATGGCGGGGGCGGAATCAGGCCCTGAAGGTGATTTGGCTGTTTCGGTCATGGCGCCACTTTACCACCGGCAAAAACGATAATCAACCGGTTGGTACGCCTTGGTGGATTCTTTGGGCTTCCCATTTTACGCACTTCCACAACAGGGCGTATAGTAACTACTTCCACAGCTCAAAATATGGTGTTTTTACTTGTTTTGAGAGGGGCTTTTTGGTATACTGGACCCACTTCCTGAACAGGTCGTCCCGGGAGGAGTCTAAATCGAGGTAAGTCCAATGACAGAAAATGGTTACGGTGCAGGATCAATTAAAGTTTTAGAAGGGTTGGAGGCGGTTCGGAAACGCCCCGCGATGTTCATCGGCGACACGGGAACGCGCGGCCTCCACCATCTCGTGTATGAAGCGGTGGACAACAGCGTGGACGAAGCGCTGGCGGGGTACTGCACGCAGATCAATGTGACCATTCATATCGATAACAGCGTGACGGTGGAAGACAACGGGCGCGGCATTCCGGTGGACAATCATCCCGATCCCAAATTCAGAAAAAAATCCGCGCTGGAAGTGGTGATGTGCGTGTTGCACGCGGGCGGCAAATTTGATCGTTCCTCGTATAAAGTTTCGGGCGGTCTGCACGGCGTCGGTATTTCGTGCGTGAACGCGTTGTCCAAATGGATGGAAGTGGAAGTCAAGCGGGACGGGTTCGTTCATTTCATGGCGTTTGAGCGCGGTTTTCCCAAAGGGCCGCTGGAACGCCGCGGACGCGTCAAGAGCACGGGAACCAAGGTCACGTTTCTGCCCGACCCGGAAATTTTTGAAGACACGGTTTACCACTCGGACACGCTGCTGAACCGCTTGCGCGAGTTGGCGTTTCTGAACGCCGGCCTGAAGATTGTTTTTGAAGACGAGCGCACGGACGCGGAAGCGGAAGTGATGCAGTACAAGGGCGGGATTATCGAATACGTGAAGTATTTGAACCGCAACAAGGAATCGCTGCACAGCAAGCCGATTTACCTGGAAGCGAAGCGGGACGATCTGGAAGTCGAGGTGGCGCTGCAATACACGACGGCGTATACGGAAACGGTGTCGAGCTTCGCCAACAACATCAATACGCACGAAGGGGGCACGCACCTGAGCGGATTCCGGGCCGCGCTCACCAAGAGCCTGAACGACTACGCGAAAAAGAGCAATCTGTTCAAGAAAGCCAACATGGCGATCACGGGCGACGATTCGCGGGAAGGGCTGACCGCGATTGTGTCGGTGCGGGTGAAGGAGCCGCAGTTCGAGGGCCAGACCAAGATGAAGCTGGGCAACAGCGAGGTGCATGGCATCTGCAATTCGCTGGTGTACGAAGGCCTGCAAACCTATTTTGAAGAGAATCCCTCGCTGGCGAACCGCATCATCAACAAAACCATCGAGGCGGCGCGGGCGCGGGAGGCGGCGCGGAAAGCGCG
This sequence comes from uncultured Nitrospirales bacterium, assembly GCA_964466925.1. GTDB lineage: Bacteria > Hydrogenedentota > Hydrogenedentia > Hydrogenedentales > CAILVY01 > CAILVY01. The sequence goes on along the minus strand of CAYXPO010000342.1, from coordinate 353 downwards.
CGACCTCACCCGCCGCAAAGGCGCGTTGGATTCGATTGGCCAGGCGGCGAAACTGGCCGACTGCTCGGAAAAAGACCCCGCGATGTGCGAGGTATTCATCGTGGAGGGCGACAGCGCGGGCGGTTCCGCGAAACAGGGCCGCGACCGCCGCTTCCAGGCGATCCTTCCCCTGCGCGGCAAGGTGTTGAATGTGGAGAAGGCGCGCGTGGACAAGATGCTCAGCAACAATGAAATCCGCTCGCTGATCACGGCGCTGGGCGTGGGCTTTGGCGAAGAGGATTTTCACATCGAAAACCTCCGCTACCACAAAGTCATTATCATGACCGATGCCGACGTGGACGGCGCGCACATCC
>CAYXPO010000341.1:0-5684 GCA_964466925.1 uncultured Nitrospirales bacterium | reverse complement strand
CGGAGTAGTAGTGTGCGAACGATAGCGGTACTGATGCTTCATCCCGGCTGTAACATGACCTGCCGGTTTTGCGTAACGGAAAACTCGATGGCGTCCATGCGGTTTGAGCAGGCGCTGCACGTGTTGGACGTGGCATACGCCCGGGGCGCCCGGAACCTCGTATTGGGAGGCGGTGAGCCGTTCACCTGGGCGCCGGATGTGACCCGATTGGCGCACGAGGCCAAGCAACGGGGGTTTTTCGTGCAGGCGGGCACCAATGGCGTGGCGTTGCCGCCGGGCTTTGAACACCATCCCTGTTTCGACCGCTATGTCCTGCCGCTCGATGGCGCGTGCGCCGAAACGCACAATCACTTGCGGCGGCATCCTTCGGGCCATTTTGATCTGATCCGTGCGCGCATCGCGCAGCTCGGCGCTTCGGGAAAGCCCATGACCCTGTCCACGGTGGTGACCGCCCGCAACCTGCCGGAATTGCCCGCCTTGGCCGCCTTGCTGGCCGACGATGTTATTTCGGGGGCGCGGCTCCATGCCTGGCATCTGTACCGCTTCATACCTTCGGGCCGGGGCGGCGCGAAACATGCCTCGTCGCTGTGGATTAGCGAAGCGGAGTACGATGCCGCCTGCGCCGGGGTGAAGGCCCTGGGCCTGGGCTTCACGATATTCAAGCGCAAAGACATGCGCCATTCGAGAACCGTGGATTTCTACTGGTACGAAGCCAAGGGCCTGCGCGTGGGCAGTGAAGTCTGGGGTGCCCAAACCCGGGAAGCGGCGCTGGCCTGATTTACGGCTGCAATGGCGCGGGGGCCGCCTGTTTTTCCCGGATGATTTTCAAACGTTCCGCCGGAAACGGATCATTGGCGTTGATTTGCAGCGCGGCCTCAAATTGCACGCGCGCCTCCTCATACCGCCCGGTGTCCAAAAACAGTTGCCCCAGGTTGTTGCGCGGCAAGATGAAGTTTGGGGCCAGCCGGATGGCGTCCTTAAAGGCGGTTTCGGCTTCTTCCATGCGGCCCAGCCGGTACAAATCCCAGCCGAGGAAATTATGCGCCGACGCATAGTCGGGGCGCTTCCGGATCGCTTCCTGAAAATGCTCGATGGCGGCCGCGCTATCGCCTTTGAGCGACAACGCCCGGCCCCAATTGAATTCCGCATGGAGGTCTTCCCGGTTGATCTCCAGGGCCTTTTGAAAATACGGGATGGCCTCTTCATACTTGCCTTGGTCGGTCAACACATTGCCCAGGTTGTTCATGGCCAGCGTGAACCGGGGATTCAGGCGGAGGGCTTCGGTATAGTGGGGGATGGCCTCGTCAATGCGGCCCTGTTGCGCCAACAGATACCCGAGGGAATTCTGGGCTTCCGCAATGCTTGGATCCTTCCGGACCGCTTCCTGAAACCGGGGAAGCGCTTCCTCCATCCTCCCCTGCCCCGCCAAGGCATTCCCCCACGCATTCTCTATTTGACCATTGTCCGGTTCCCGTTGAACCGCTTCCGCGAATCGCTGCCGGGCTTCCTCGAAATCGCCCGAATACATCAGCGCTTCCGCCAGATTCACCAGATAAACGCCGTTTTGAGGCGCCAGCCGGCAGGCCTCCCGGAACTTCTTTATCGCGGAACGGTCATCTTCCATGCGCATGAAAACATGCCCCATGCCATTGTGCGCCTCGGCATACCCGGGCGCCTTGTTCACGGCCTCCTGTAAATGGTCCAGGGCTTCCTTGTATTTGCCTTGCAGGCCGAGGGTCCGGCCCCAGTTGAATTCCGCCTGGAGATTATCGGGATTCTGCTTGAGTTCCTCCGCGAATAAATTCTCCGCCTCGTCAAATTTCCCCTCCTGTGCTTTCAGCCATCCCAGCGCGCTCCGGGCATTGGGTTGATAGCCCGCATCCAGGCTTTTTTGATATTCCTCCGCCGCCTCCGGCAACTTCCCTTCCCGTTCATAGGCCACCCCCCGGTCATAATGCAAAGCCGCCATGTCCCGCGGCGGCCCCGCCCAGTCCACGCGCAAAACAAAAAACAACACAAGCCCCGCGGCGGCCGCCCCCGCCAGACGAACGGGCTGCCGGGACACGGCCAAATGGGCCAATCCCTGCACCGCCCCCGCGCCCAGCAGCAGCATCAACGGCAACATCCCCAGCCGGAATTGCGCGGCCGGAAAAAACGGCAAATATGCGAGGAACAGAAAAACCAGCATTCCCACGGTCAACAGGACAACCGGGTATTCTCGCATCCACCCTGATTTCCGAACCGCTCCCGCCAGAACCCATCCCAACCCCAGCAGACACAATGCGGCCACCCCCTCAAATCCCGGCATGAACCGCAGGAGCTTCGAGTTGGCCTTGCGGTAATCGGGAACGCAGGTATTCGGCACTTCCGCCGGCCCCCAGAACACCAGCGCCTTTTTCCCCATCCGTTCGAGCGTCTGCTTCGGATGGTCCACCATATACCGCCAGGCTTGCGCGGCAAAATAGTGTGAGAGACCGTTGTACGTCAGCGCATCGTTGCCCAGTTTCTTTTTCAGCGCGTCCAAATAGAGCGGCAGGCCGTTCACTTCCAGGGGCGCATCCAGATCCAGGGCCTCTTTCATGTTGATTTTGGGATATATCCCGTCGGCTTCCGGGTTGTTCGCGGCATACAGTTCCAAGCCCCCCATCGCGGCGATGGGCACCACTTCTTTGGACACCTGGTAGTTGCGCAACGTCACCGGCGCGATGACCAAGGCGGTCCCCAGAAGAAGCGCCACAAGACTCACCAGTGCCCGAAAACGCCGCCCCGCGGCCGTGCCCACCCCCCAAAGCGCGATTAGGGGAAGTAAAACAAGCATTTCGGGACGGAGAAGCGCCATGGCGCCGAGAACAAAACCCGGAAAGAGCGCGCGCATGATCCCCGGACTGGAAATCCAGTACCGCAGCAGGGCAAGCAACACCAGCAAGAGGAACACGATGAGCGCGGAAGGGGTAAGCTCGGCCCCCGCATAAATCAGGCCCCAATACACGGCCATAAACAAGGCCCCCGCCAACCCGGCCGCCCGTCCGAAGGCTCCGCGCGCCAGAAAAAACAGGAGTACGCAACTGAGCAGCCCGAGGACCATTTGTGTGATACGCGCGGCAAGCGGAGTATTCCCGAAAACGGAATAGAGGCCCGCCAGAAAATACGGATAGCCCGGGGGGCGGAAAAAAGGCGCCTCCGCCAGATGCGGATCGGGCGTTCCGCCGGAAGGGGTCCAATCGCCCGTAAGCAAGCCTTTGGTCCAATCTTGATACAACGCGGCTTCTTTGTTTTGAGTGTCGAAGCCGGGCGTGTGGATGACTTCGCGCAGATACAGCGTGCGCAGCCCCACCCCCAGCAACACAATCAGCAACAGCGCCGCCCATTCCCGCAAGGTGGGCCAGGAAAGCGGACGGGTGGAATTTCGGTTTGGTGAGGCCATGGTGGATTCAGGCAGGCCGGCATGATTTGTCATGAAGCATCTCGATTCAATGTGAGAAAGTTATGCCCCGCTTCAGCCGCTCATAAAGGTGAATGACTTAAAGCCAAGCGTACGGGCGCTATTCTACCTGATGCGCGAGAGCAAAATCCCTATTTTTTCATGGGGCCGTTCATGGACGGGGAGCCCGCGCCGTGATACGCCACCGGAAGTCCGTTTTGCCTAGACGGAGAGAATGCGCGCCACCTGGAGAAGGCTGGGGTCAAACTGGGACCGGCATTCCCAGGCGTCCGTCAATGGCCGCAACGTGAGCTGCAAATCCTGAATCCCCACCATTTTCCCGGTTTCCCCCTCCAACAAGGCTTCCACGGCGCGCACGCCCATACGGCTTGCCAACACCCGGTCGAAGGCGGTGGGGCTTCCCCCGCGCTGCAAATGGCCGATCACCGTGACCCGCACGTCCTTGAACTCCGAAGCCTCCGCGACCTGTTTCGCGATATGCAGGGCGTCGCCGGCGTCGTCGCCTTCCGCCACCACCACAATCGAAGACGTTTTCCCGCGTTGGCGGCCCTGCCGCAGCGACTCAACCAAGGCGGCAATATCCGTGTCGTCCTCGGGAACCAGGATTTCCTCGGCCCCGCTGGCGATGCCGCTGATCATGGCGATATACCCGCTGTGGCGGCCCATCACTTCCACGAAAAAGATGCGATCATGCGACGCCGCCGTGTCGCGGACCCGGTCAATGGCTTCCATGGCGATATTGATGGCGGTGTCAAAGCCGATGGTGTATTCCGTGCCCCCGATGTCATTGTCAATGGTGCCGGGCAGCCCAATGCACCGGATGCCGTGTTCGGCGTGAAGCTTCTCCGCCCCGCGGTAGGAACCGTCGCCGCCCACCACCACCAGCCCCTCGATGCCAAAACGCCGCAATTGCTCCGCCGCTTGGGCGCGGCCCGCGGGCTCCATGAATTCCTTGCAGCGCGCCGTGTGCAGGATGGTGCCGCCGCGGTTGATGATCCCGCTGACAGACCGGGCGTCCATCGGGTGGATCGCGCCTTCGATCATGCCCTGGTACCCGCGTTCAATGCCAAACACTTCACGGCCATAATGCACCGCCGCGCGCACCACCGCGCGAATGGCCGCGTTCATGCCCGGGGCGTCGCCCCCGCTGGTTAATACGCCAATTCGTTTCATGACGGTTTCTCCCGCTGGTTTGCTGTTATTTCCTTCCGCGCGAGGAAGACTTCTTCTCTTTGGGCTTGACCTCTTTGGGTTTTTCTTCACGGGGGCCAGGAGCGGACACCGTGAGTTGTTGGCCGATGTGCAACATGGCGTTCTTTTTCAAGTTATTCCATTTCAGCAAATCGTCCAGGGCAATGCCGTATTTCGCGGCAATACTTCCGGGGTTGTCCCCTTTCTTCACGACATGAATCGTTTCTTTTCCCTCCGCCGGAGCTTTTTCGTCCACCGGCGCTTTGGCGGATTCCGCGGGAGGATCGGCGGGTTCCTTTTTGGGTTTCTCTGGGGCCGGCGGCGCAGGCGCGGCCGCGGGAGACGCCGGGGCCGTTTCCTGGAGCACGGGGGTCATCATGGTGAACTCAAGGGACCGCGCGCGCCATTCCGCCAGGGTGGCCACGGCCACCGCTTCAATTTTGGCCCCGGACGCCGCCAAGGCTTCCGCTTCATCCATCAGCCGGCGCACCTCGCCCAGGAGCCAGTCGCCCCGCTCATGCGGCTTGTCGGCAGCGACAGACCCCGTGAGGTAGAGCGATTGATACTCTTTGCAGCGGGCAAGGGCATCCTGCAACGGTTCCAGAAAGGGTTGTCCCCGGTCTTCCTCCACCGTGCACAGGCACCGCAGCAATTCCGACAAGCGCGCCATGGCCGGCACCGCCACCGCCTGGGGAAGTTTCCCCGCGTGCCACTGCTCCTCCAGCATGGGGAAACACCGCACGAGATTCAGCCATTGATCGCGGGTGGAATCCCCGCCGGGTTTCGCCGCCACCGCCGCCACGTTCGCCATTATTTCCTGTGGAAGGTTTTTTTGGAATGCCCCATCGCTGGAAAAGGCCTGCGCCAACTCTTGGGCGCGCTGCCGGGCCGCCATGCCGGGAATGGAACCGGCCACGCCGCTGAGGTATTTGGGCCACGCATCCACCGTGATGGGCATGGATTCCTTGCCTCCCTCTCCCGCGGGGAGCACATTATTCATGGCGTCCGTCAGCCGCAGCTCCCGCGCCGCGCCAAGGGCGATGGAGGCACT
>CAYXPO010000340.1:0-5688 GCA_964466925.1 uncultured Nitrospirales bacterium | reverse complement strand
GTCGAAGGCCGCCCGGTTATACCCCCATTCCCCCCAGAACCGCTGCATCCCGGGATGTTCCGCAGCGGACTTGCGAAAGGGCAAATACCCCGTTCCGAGGGCCCAGCGCACCATGACATCGGGTGCCGTGAAGTACTTGATGAAGGCCCACGCGGAGCGAATCTGTTCGGGAGAGGTGTTGAAAATGCAAATGTTTCCGCCAAACAAGACCGTGGCGGGATGGTTGGTATCCGCCTGCGGGATGCGGGCCATGCCCCACTGGTCCATGCGGTCATACATCAGCATGGACACATGGGGGCGGCCCGAACTGGTGCGGAAGATAAAGGCCACTTCATTTTTCCCGAAGGCGATTTGGTCGTCGTAGCCGCCCGCTATTTGATAGGCCAAATGCTCCTTCGCCAAGGTTTCGTAAATCTCGAAGGCGCGAATCGCTTCCGGCTGATCATAGAGCGGAACGCCGCCGCGGATGACCTCGCCGCCCAAGCTGAATATCATCCCGTCGAGCGTGCTGCAATCCGGATTGACCGCATAGGCGAATTTTCCCAGTTTCGATTTCACCGCACGGCACTGGACCAGAAACTCGTCCCACGTGGCGGGCGGCGCGGAAAAACCGGCCTGCGCGAGGACCGCCTTGTTGAAATACATCATGAGCACGCTCTTCGTGTAGGGAAACGAGTACATTTTCCCGCCAAAATCCGCATAGCGGTTGGTGTCCAGGACCGCCGGGAAAAAATCGTCCAATGCCTCCTTGGAAAACCCCTGGTCCGGATCCTGCAGCAGGGAATCCAACGGCACCACCGCGCCGGTGGGAATATATTGGGCGGTCATGTTTTCATAACTGACAGCCATGGCGGGAAGTACGTGGGCGCGGATGCTGGCCGTTACTTTCCGGAAAATTTCATCATACCCCCCCGCGCGTTCCACCTTGATGGGCGGCATATCCTTGTGCGCCGCGTTGAAATCGTCCACCAGTTGCTTAAGGAATTCGGCGCTTTCGGTGACCTGCCGGTCCCAAAAAACCACGCTGTCTTTGTCCACCGGCTGAAACCCTTCCTTGGGGCCGCCGCAGCCCGGCATCATCAGTAAAGCCCACAAAAGCGCCGCACACAGGCTTGTTCGCATGTCGGTTACCCTTTGATCCCCGCGTTGAGCGCGGCCTCGACGAAATACCGTTGGGCAAAAAAGTATAGCAGCACGGTGGGCAGTATGACAATGGCGGAGGCGCACATCATAAGATTGACGCGCACGCCGAAATCACCCCGGAAATAGGTCAGCCCCACCTGGACCACCCGCATGGATTCATCCGCGGTGACCAGCAGGGGCCATAGCAGCGAGTTGTAGCTTCCGAGAAAGGCGAACAAGCCCACGGTGATCATAACCGGCTTCACCAACGGCGTGCCGATGCGCGCGAGAAACCGCAGATGGCCGCATCCGTCCACCGTGGCCGCGTCGAAGTAGTCGTTGGGCAGGGCCAGAAACGCCTGGCGCATCAGGAAAATCGAAAAGGCATTGGCGCACCAGGGAACAATCAGGGCGGCATAATGATTGTACCAGCCGAGGCGCTGAATCAGGGCGAAATTGGGAACAATGGTCAGTTCGAACGGGACCATCATCGTCATAAGCACCAGCGCGAAGAGTATGCCGCGCCCGCGAAAATGCAAGCGGGCGAAGGCGTAGCCGGCCATCACGGAAGTCAGGACGACACACACCGTCACCGTGCCGGCCACCAGCATGGAATTAACGAAGTAGCGGCCAAAGGGGGCGGCCTCGAAGACCTCGCGGATATTTCCCCACTGCCATTGCTTCGGAAAGGGATACAACGTGGGTTCGACCGCCTCGATATAGCTTTTGAACGCGGTCCCGGTCATCCAGACAAACGGCCACGCGACTATCAGTCCGCCGGCGGCCAGCAGCAGGTACAGCGGCATTTTCAGGAGCGCTTTTTTCATGAATAGTGAACCTTCCGGCCCGCGAACCGCCATTGGAGGGCGGTGACCAGGATAATCAGCGCCATCAAGAGCATGGAAATGGCCGCCCCATAGCCGTAATCATTCCACCGGTAGAGTTGCCCATAAATATACAGCACGGCGTTGGTGGCGGGTTCGAAGAGGGGTTGGTCGGGTTGTTGCGTGAGGGCGTAGAAACTGTTGAATGCCTGAAACGCCTTGATGGTGCTCACAATGGCTAAAAAAAGAAGGGTGGGCGAGAGCAGCGGCAGCACCACATGGCGGATGACCCGCAACGAACCCGCTCCGTCCATGCGCGCCGCTTCTTCCAGTTCGCGGGGGATCGCGGTGAGACCCGCCAGAAAGACGACGATCATGAAACCGGCGCCATGCCAGATATCGAAGGCCATGACACAGCACAGCGCCAGGCTCGGCCCGATATCCGGCGATATCCATCCACCGCTGCACAGATGCAGGATTCCCTTGCTTTCGAGTATCCAGCGCTGCGGCGGAAGCCCCAGCCCCTCCAAGATCAAGTTGGCGGGGCCGTCCGGGGTCATGAACAAGGCCCTCCAGACCATGGCGGCGGCGACGGCGGAGGTCACATAGGGAAGAAAATAAACCGTGCGCAGAAGGCCGCGCCCGCGGACAATCCGGTGCAGGCCATACGCCACCAAGAAACTTCCGATCAGGCTGGCCGGGATGGTTCCCAGCACATAGTAGAGCGTCACACGCAGGCTGTTCCAGAAACCGGCATCCCGCAGGGCGTGCAGGTAATTTGCACCGCCCACAAACCGGTCTTCGCCCAACGCCCCTCCGAAAAGGCTCATATACAGGCCGTTCACCAAAGGAACAAAGCCAAACACCCCCATAACCGTCACGGCGGGCAGCAACAGCAGTATCGCCAGCAGTCCCTCACGCCTGGTCCGGGCGCGGCGCGCCTCCAGGCGATCATCCAGCCATTGCAGAAGACCGTCAAAAATAGTCCATAGCCCTTCAAACACGGCATTCATGTCCTTGACTCCGGGCCGTGGAGTTCCCGTGGCCATTCTTTAGGTGCACATCATCAGGACTCATTGGGTCCTGTGTTCAACAGCGATACAATCAAGTCCACGTTTCGCGCGATGGCCCCCTGATTCGCCAATATGGCCGCGCGGCCATGGTCTCCAATCGTCTTGCGCCGCCCGGGATCGTTCAAAAGATTCGTCAACACCGGAAGCAACTCCGTGGGCGCCGGCACTTGAACCGCCCCCCCGGCTTCCAGCAGCACCTGCGCGGGTTCCGCGAAATTGCTCATGTACGGGCCAAAAACGGTGGCGGCGCCCAGTGCGGCGGGTTCGAGGGGATTGTGTCCGTTCACCCCCGGGAAGAAACTGCCCCCCACCACCGCCACTTCCGCCAGGGAATAGAAGGCCATGAGTTCACCGAGCGTGTCCACCATAAAGACCCGTTCGCCCGCCGGGACGCGGCCTTGTTTCACTTCAGAACGCCGCAAGACCGGTTCGTCAAACGGCGCCAAGGCTTCGGAAAGACGATCCACGTGACGGAGGGCCAGCACAAGGCAAAGATTCGGAAAATCTACCCGCAGGGATTTCCAGCATTCCGCCGCGAGGGCTTCATCGCCCGGACGCGTGCTCCCAAAAATCAGGATGGGCGCATTGTCCGGGAAACCGCATTCCCTTCTGAGCCGGGCCTGTTGTTCCGCATCCACCGCCGCCGTCACCGCGTCAAATTTGGTGTTTCCCGTGACAAAAATCCGGGACTGCGCCAGTCCGAGGGCCGCCATGCGGTCCGCATACCGTTCGCTTTGCACACCTGCTGCGGAAAGGTTCTCCACCGCCGGACGGAAAAAGAAGCGGAAACGTTTATAGCGGGGATAGTGTTTGTCGCTGATGCGCCCGTTGACAATAACGACCGGGATATTGCGGGCCTTGGCCGCCTGAATCACATTCGGCCACAGTTCGGTTTCAATCAATACCAAGGCACGGGGCCGGACCGCATCGAAAAAACGGCGGACACTGCCCGGATGATCAAAGGGAAACCACGTCACTGAAAAATCAGCGCATGTTTTCCGGGCGAGGGCTTGGCCCGTGGCGGTGGAGGTGGTCAATACCACGGGAATCTCCGGCACGCGGTCCTTCAGGGCGTGGAGCACCGGGCGCGCCGTGTTGACCTCGCCCACACTGCACGCATGAACCCACAGGGGGCGGACGCCGAAGCGCGGCGCCGGAGGATCAAAACGGGCGAGCACTTCCTGATGCTCCGGCCGGCGTTTCAGCCATGCCCGAATCAACGGGGCCGCCCCTGCCCACAAGGCGCGGTACACGGCGTGAATCATGGCGCGAACCTAACGCTGTTCACTTTCCCTTCCCGGCTGCGCAAACCTATTTATGCCCGCCCAGCCTGTGTGCAAACCGGGCGGCGCGTTCCTCCGCGGCCGCCCGGAAAAATTGTTCTGCCAGAAAATTCCCTGCTAGTTCTTCCTGCTCTTGACCTTCGGTGCTTCCTTCATCCGTCCAATGGAGGATTTCGCGGTCCCGCCCACATCGTAGAAGCGGGCGCCCGTCGAATCAATAATGGTGGGCGTCACGAAAATCAACAGGCTGGATTGATTGACCTCCCGCGATTTGCCCTTGAAAAAGAACCCGATAACGGGAATATCCGCGATATAGGGCAGCTTTTGTTCGTTGTGGATGGTCTTGTCCTGGACCAATCCGCCAAGTACAAGGGTATCGCCGTCGTGGACAATGACATTCGTCCACACCGCCTGCCAGGACGTGCTCGGCAGGTTGATTTCGCTCTCAATTTCAGTCTCGTTCACAATGGACTTCTGGGTGAATTTCTTTTCGCCCGTTTTGGTGCGCACTTCGGGGTTCAGCCACAACCGCACCTGATCGTTGTCGCGAATTTGCGGGGTTACGGAGAAGGCAATACCGAAGGGGAACGAAACCGGTTGAACATTCTGAATGTACGACGTGGTGGGCGTGCCGCCGAAGCCGGCCTCGCTGGTGTAGACTTCCGTGTTGACCGACCCCACGTAATATTCGGTCGCGAAGTCCGCGATGACCGCGGGCTTGCGGTTCATGGTGGTCACACGGGGCGCGCTCAACAATTCCGATTCCGCCAAGCTGTCCACGAAATCAAAGGTGACGCCGAGCGAATCGCCGTCGGCGTTTTCAAGGATTTTCCCGGCCAGGGAGAGCGTCGAAATGCCGCTGGAGGCCGGATTGGTCAGCCCGGCGATGGTCCCGGAGGTGATTGCATTGCGGATAACATTGCTGCCATCGGGACGGCTGTAGAAGGGCAGTTGCTCATCCACGCCGTCGCCGTTCACGTCGTAGTCATAGACTTCATTCGTCAGGGTTTCCACTTTGCGGGTGCGGTTATTCAGGTCGGAGAGTGAAGCATCCCACTTAAAGCCGATTTTGTCCAAATCTTCCACACGGACCGTGATGAATTTCGCTTCGATGGAGACCTGCTTCGGCGTCACATCCACTTCGGCCAAGACCCCCTCGAACTTATCGAGATTGGTCTTGGTGTTCTTTACCACCAGAACGTTGGTGGCGGTGTTGTAATAAACGCTGGAGAGCACTTCGCCGGTGTAGGGTTCATGCACTTCCGGCAACGATTCCATCAGAATGTGGAGGCTGTCCATGATATTGGAATCGTCATCCTGTTCGTTTCTCGCATTCGTGCCCCGGTTGCCTTGGCCGCCGCCACGGCGGCTGGCCGCGCCGTTGGG
>CAYXPO010000339.1:0-5703 GCA_964466925.1 uncultured Nitrospirales bacterium | reverse complement strand
ACCCAAGTGGTGGTGGCGCCCTGCCCGTGAATCGCCTCCTGCCAATACACCGTACGGATATACGCTTCCGGCATGTAGCGCGCGTCTCCGTCGCCGATCAGGTGATTTTCCGAGTTGAAAATGGGGTTGTCCGGCGCGGTGCAATGTTGAAGGGTGTAGCTCATGGCCATATTCAGCCAATCACAGGCATACATGCCCCGGCGCTCTCCGGAGAACGCCATTACGCAATCGTTGCCCGCGATCCGGTCCGCCTGATTGAATTTTTCGTAATCCATCCCCACCTCGAAGCGTCCGGGGTCTTCAAAGGCATGCGACATGATTTTGATATGCACCGGCACGTCCGCGTCATACCCGCGGATGCATTCCCGGAGCATTTCATGAAAGGCGAAAAAACGCTCCTGATTGAACCGGCAGGCATCGAAGAACAGGCCGTATCCGGCAGACGACGCATCCTTGGGCAACTCAACCTCCTCGAAGCGCCGGAAATGCGTGCCATAAGCCTTGTTGGCCTTGCGCACGCTCCCCCACTTTTCCTTCAGCCATGCTTGAAACCGCGCGCGATCATAGGCGCACTTGCCCCGGTATTGCGGCTCGTTCGAGAGGCAAATGCTGTGCAGGGCGGGATGATGCGCGATCAAAGGCATGAGCGCATCCAGCCATTTTTCCATCACCACGCGGGTATTCGGCGCTTCGATGCAGTACTTCAAAAACCCTTCCCCGCACTGTTTATGCGCGGGATCGGCCTCTATTGCCCAAGGCGGGAAATAATGCGGCGATATCAGCAGGTTCACCGCCACATGATGTTCCGCGGCCTTGTCCAGCCATTGAACCACATTTTCCCGGATGGCGTTGACATCCACCGTGTTGGGATCGGGCAAACCGTTTCGCGGCCCCATCTCAATCTGGATGATGTTCAGGCCATAGTCCGTCAGAATGGGGATATCGTTCTTTACTTGGCCAAAGTGCCCCACCCCGGTGAAATACACGGGACGATCCCTCTGCCAGAATGCTCCGTCTTGGATGGACCATGGCCCCGTCGTGTAGCGCGGAAAAGTCCATGCCGGTTGCTCCCTTTCAAGAAGGGCGTTGGAGCAAAGGCGGTCAATATAGGCGGCGGCCTTCAACCCGCGCAGTTGGTGCCCGGAATGATTTTCCGCCACGTCGTCACGAACGTATTGCAGAAAACTCTCCACCACCCGGGCATCCGCCGTGGCATAGGCATCCGGTTGCCCCGCCGCACTTTTTTCCTGGAGCCTTTCCTTCAAAGCGGCCAAGCGCACGGCCGTGTTTTGAAGACGCTGTTCCAATGTCAGCCGGTCCGACAAGAGGCTATCGCGCGCCTCCGCCACGGACGCAAGAAAAGTATCGGATTGGCAATGCTGATACGCCGCCAAGTCAAGCTTCTGCATCGCATTCCGCACTTGCTCCCGCCAATGCGTTGCCTCTTCCTGCGGCACATACGCCGCATCCTCCACCGCCGCGTCGAAATCCTTCACCAACGCGCGCAGGGCCTCCACCATGGCCTCCCCCGCGCCATTCACCAGGCAGGCCTGATACAGGCTTCCGCTGCCGGGCCGGTTCACCGCCCGCAGCGCGACAACGATGGTCTCTCCGGGTTGAGCATGTTCCGTCAGGACAAAATCCCCCTTCGCCCACTCGAATTCCTGCTTGAATTCCCCATTCACATAGGCTTTGGCCCCATTGTCCACCCCCACGCGCATCCGGATGGCCGCACCTTTTACCGGAATCCCATTCAGTGTATCAGGCACCGTAATGCGAGTGCGGAACCACCCCGTGGAGTCATGCGGATACCATTGGAACCCCAAGGCGACCTTCTGCCAGTGTGAATCGTCAAAACCGGGCTGTTCCGCCCCCCCGGCTTCCCCCAACTGCCAGCGCCACTCACGGACATTCGCCTCGAGCAGGCTCTTGAGTTGAGCACTGGTGATTTCGCCCCAGAGGGGTTGCATCAGCGCCACGCCCAGTAGCAGCCAGAATAAACCGGCCTTTGTGCTTGTATAACTTCTCATGCGGCCTCCTTAGTGCCCGAAACGCTGGAAACAGAGTGCAAGAGGGGGGCTGTGTTTTTCAATTTTTTTGCGCTTGATGCATTCCATTGCTATACTTCCGCTGGAATGAATCTGTACGGAAACAACCGCCAGCAAAGGTTGTGGATATGTCGTTTGATTTGGTTACAGTGGGAGTCGTTTGCGCGGACGTCATGGTGCGTCCCGTGGAGTCCTTGCCGAAGCGCGGCGCCTTGGCGCTCGTACCCACACTCGAGATGCATCTGGGCGGCCTCGCCGGAGTTACCGCCGTCGTGTTGAGCCGGCTCGGCGGCTCCTCCGCTTTTGTGGGGCGGCTGGGGCAGGACAGCTTCGGCGATTTTATCCTTGCCGCCATGCAATCGGCCGGGGTGGACACCCACGGCGTCCGCCGCGACGCCCGTTGCCGGTCCTCCGCCACGGTCGTCCTGATCAGCGCAGACGGCGAGCGCACGTTTTTGCATCATCTTGGCACCAACGCGATGACCTGCGAGGAGGACCTTGATTTCGACGTCATTGCCGCCTCCAAAATCCTGCATTGGGGCGGCCCCGCCATCACCCCGCAACTGGACGGCGCTCCGATGGGCCGGGTATTCCAAAAGGCGCGGACGCTCGGCGTGAAAACCTCAATGGACACCTGTTACGACGGCAAGGGCGTCTGGTTGCCGTTGATTGAACCGTCTCTTCCTTATTTGGACATCGTCTTTTCCAGTCTTGAGGAAGCGCGCCACTACACCGGGAAGAATACTCCGGAGGCCATCGCCGATTTCTACCGTTCCTATGGCGTGGAGACGGTGGTGGTGAAATTGGGCGGTGACGGGCTTTATGTCAAGAACAGCGCCTCGGCGCATCATATCCCGGCGCATAACGTGCCGGTGGTGGACACCACCGGAGCCGGGGATGCGGCCTGCGGCGGATTTCTTTATGGCTACCTCAACGGCTGGGACATCCTTCAGTGCGGACGCCTCGCCAACGCCGTGGGCGGGCTGACCGTGCAATGCATGGGCGGCGCGGAGGGCGTGCACTCCCTTGATGCCACGATACACTTTATGGAGACCGGATCATGCTGAGAAGTATCGTCCTGCTCACCGTGTTCTTTGCCGGCACGGCCATGGCGCAACAAGAAGGAAGCGCCGTGAAGGCCAAGGAACTGCCGCCCCCTTCCAGCGAAAGCGCCACGTCTGACACGGCGGCCCCCAAAGACACTCCGCAACCTCCGGTGGTTCAACCCGCCCCCGCGCCCGTCCGCGCGGAAACCAAGGTGGAACCCACCGTGGAACAACGCATACTACGGCCCAGTGAAACCCCCAGCGGCAAGCGTTCAAGCAAGCGCGTGGCCGCGTTTTGGTTTATAGTACCGGGGAAATGAAAACCCTGTTGGGAAATAGAATGAATCTACGTACAGCACTAGCAGCAGGACTACTCGTATTTTTCGCGGCCGGCGCCATGGCGGAGTCCCCCTTCCGGGTGATGACGGACCGGGTGCAATTCCGTGATGCCGTGATCGACCCCGGAACCGGCCTCATGTATATGGCGGTGCACAACCGTGATGAGGTGTGGGCCTATTCCCTTCAATCCCGGCTGCGGACCAACGCCGTGCACGTTGGACGCGGACCGGTGGCGCTGGCATTATCCCCGGACGGGAAGACACTGGCCTGCGCCAACCGTCTGGACAATACCCTTTCGCTCATTCGGCTTCCGGAACTCATCGTGTATGGCACCGTGCCCACGGATGACGGCCCTGTAAGCCTTGCCGCTCTGCCGGATGGGCGTTTTGCCGCTGTCAACACCTTTTCCGACAGCATCACGGTGGTGAACCCGCAAGGCGCAGGAAGCGCCAGCACAATTAAGAATACTCCGGGCGTGCCGGTGGGCGTCGCCGCCACCAACAATTTCCTGGGGGTTATTGGACGCACGGAGGCGGCTTTGTTCTTATACCGGATAGCCGCCCTGGGTGAACCGGAACGCATTCCCCTGGATGGCGCGCCCACAGTGATAGCGGGATTCGCCAACGATGTGTTCGCGGTGGCCACGGCTTCCGGCCTCTCCCTGGTGGATGCCTCCGCCAAGAAGGTGACCGCGCAAAGCGGTCATGCCGCCGTGGATTTGTGCGCGGATCAAGATGCGCTCTATGTGCTGGGCGAAAAAACCATCGCGAAACTGGACACCTCCCTGAATGAGGTGGAGTCACTGGAACTGTACGCGCCCGCCACGCGCCTGGCGGTGCGCAACGGCCAATACCTGGCCATGACCCCCAAACTCAAGGCGTGTCAGTATTGGGATGGTGTTTCCGCGCCGCCCACGCCCGCCGAAATGGCCATGGCGCAACCTGCGAAGAAACCGGAGGAATCTGTAAAAGGGCCGGAAAAGCCGCCGGTCCTCCTGGCCAAACCGCCCGCGCCCCCCGCGTTGGCGCCCACCGCCCCCAAACCCAAAACGCCTCCGCCCGCCGTTCCGGAGGAAACAGGTGGAACTCCGCCCGCCCCCATCGCAAAACCGTCCGCGTCGCCCCTGGACCGGATGTCGGGGCGATCCATCACCGACGTGTTCAAGCAGCCCACGGAATTCGCCTCATTGGAATCGGGATTCGAACCGCCGGACTACACCAATCCGCTGCGGGATGTCGAGTGCGACAAGATGGTGCAGGATATCAAGAACGGCATCACCCACATGGAACGCAACGTGCGGTTGCGCCTGGGCAACATGCTGTTCCGCGCCGACTCGCTGACCAAGAAAGACCAAACCGGCGAATTCCACGTGGAAGGGAATGTTTCCGTGGATCAGGAATCGTCCCGGTTCACCGCCGATGCCGTGACGTATTGGATGCCGCAGGAGAAGGACGTTCCGCCGCAATTGCCCATTGAGGCCAAACTCGGCGAACAGGACGAAGCGAAACGCCGCCTGTCGCTGGGCCGGGTCGAAGCGGCCAATATACACCTGATTGAACCCACCCGGGAACTGGTCGCGGAGAAGGTGTCGTACGATTTTGCAAAATCCACGGGAGAGTTCACCAACGTCCATGGCCGCGCGGGCATCTATTACTTCGCCGCGGATTCGATCACGGTCACCGGCCCGAAGTCTTTCACTGCGCGGCAAATGTGGATCACCACCTGTGACAAGCCGAAGCCCCACTATAAAATCCGCATGAAAGAATTGTGTGTGGAAAACGGCCAGACCCTCAGCGGCACCCATGCGCGGCTGCAATTCGGCGACGTCAACACGCCGCTGTGGGCGCCCAAGTGGAAAAGCAGCGACTCGGAACATCCCTGGAACGCCGACTTCCGCACCGGACGCACCGCCGAGTTGGGCTACTATTTTGACACGGGCATGCGGTTCAATCTGACGCCGGACGTCCGCCTCGGACCCCGTATCTTCCCCACGGAGAAAGAGGGTTTCGCGGGCGGTCTTGACCTCGATTACGACTTCATGGAAAACCCCGCTTCGCCGTTGTTCAGCACCAAAGGCGAAGCGCACGGCCTCGTTTCCACCGAAGGGCGCGGGTACGGCCATTGGTACCACCGCTACGAATACAGCGACGATCTCATCGCGCGCGCCCAGGTGGAGTATTGGGATGACGAAGACGTCTACAAAGATTTCTATTACGAACAATACAAGCACCGCACCGCCCCCCGCAATTTCGTCAATGTGACCTATCGCC
>CAYXPO010000338.1:0-5704 GCA_964466925.1 uncultured Nitrospirales bacterium | reverse complement strand
TGTTCGCGCAGGGGATCACGTCGCGCGGGATCACCGGATTGCGCGAATAGCGCCACACCACCCCGGAGGCGCCCCGCGGCCGGTTCTCCCACGGGATGTTGGGCAGGGCATCCCCCACAATCTTGATGGAACGTTCTCGCTTCGCCATGTGTGCTTCCTCGTAGACGTTAGCCGATGGCAACCATTCCGGATATCAGCCCAGGATGGCGCGAACCACACGCGGCATGTCCGTGCGGGGCACGGTCACCTGGCCGGTTTTCCCGGCCTCCCGGTAGGCTTCGCGATCCTCGATAGTTTCCCGTTGTTCTTTGCCCGCCCGCAAATCCTTGATCGAAACCAAGCCTCTGGCCAGTTCATCTTCGCCGATAATGACCGCCACGGGGATTCCATAATGGTCCGCATGCGAGAGCTGGTTGCCCATCTGCATTTTCTTCCGGGCGGCAAAAAAGGTTTCCGTGCAAAAGCCCGCCGCCCGCAATTCCGAGGCCAACCGCAGCGTTTCCGCCTTGGGCACATTCCCCATCGTCACCACCAGCACCTCGACGGGCGTTTTCGCGGGCGTCACCCGCCCCAGCGCATTCAAGGCCGCCAGCAGCCGGTCCAAACCCACCGACATGCCCGTGCACGGCGTGGGCCGGTTCACAAAACGTTCCACCAGTCCGTCGTACCGCCCGCCGCCCATCACCGAGCCAAACTCCGGGGCGTTCGGCAGAATCATCTCAAACACCGGCCCGGTGTAATAATCCAAGCCCCGCGCAAGACTCGGATCAAAGCGCGCATGCCCTTCTTTGACGCCCAGCGCATCCAGCGATTCGGCCAGTTCCCGCATCTCATTGATCGCTTCCGTGGTCAAGGGGCATTGGGGAAGATTTGCCTCAAATTGCGTGATCATGTCCGCGCGCGACGCGGCCGCCAGCGCCACAAACGCCAGTATCGTGTCAATGGCCGCCGCATCCAATCCCACACCAGGAATCGGATCCCCCGATTCATCCACCCGGCCCGGGCCAAGCTCAAGCCGCACATTGCCCACCCCCACTTTCGCCAGCTTGTCTATCACGCGCAACACATGTTTCTGCCGGACCGCCTCGGCAATGCCGCAACCCTCCAGCATCGCGTCAATCAGTTTGCGGTTATTGACCAGCACGGTATACTCCTCAACACCAAACGCCGCCATCACCGCGCACATCACCGCAATGATTTCCGCGTCCACGGCGGGCGTGGCCGCCCCCGCCACGTCAATGTCGCACTGTACGAACTGACGGAACCGGCCCGGCCCCGGCTTGTCCGCGCGCCACACCGGCCCGATGGCGTAACGCCGGAACGGCGTCTTCAGGCGGTCCGGGTACTGTGCCAGCAGCCGCGCGAACGGCACCGTCATGTCGAACCGCATCGCAATTGCCTCCCCCTCCGGACTCTCCAGCCGGAACAACTCCTTGTTCGTGTTTTCCCCGCCTGTTCCCAGCAACACCTCCAGATACTCCAGCGCCGGCGTCTCCAACGGCGCAAAGCCATACCGCTCAAATACCGATTCGATGGTTTGAATCAGCCGCTTCCGGGGAATCAATTCTTCCGGGAGCAAATCCTGAAAGCCTTTTAATGTAGTCGGTTCTATATATTTCCGTATATCCGCCATAATCAGTCCTGTTCCTCAGAAAAGGGGGTTCATGCGCATTCGTGCACTACCGGAAGTGTAGCAGACCCTGCAAAACCCGTCAAAACCGGGCGATACATGCGCCGTGATGTCCTCCCCTTGTTCCTAGATGCCTGCGGGAAATTGGGCCACGTATTTGCGAATCGCGTTATTCTCAAAGGGGATTCCGCGCAGGCCTTCTTCGACAACGTCCATGAGCGTGCGGGTGCGTTTTCGCGCGTGGAAGATAAAACTTTCCGGCTGTCCCGTGATTTTATGGTTGATCTGATGTGCGCCGGTGAGGTGAAAATCCAACGTGAGCAGCCATTGGCCGAAAGCGGCGGTGTCTTGGGGAAGCCCCAAAGGGACCACCTCGTTCACGGCAAGCCGAAACAGCAGCACACCTCCTTCGCTTAGGAGTTGATGCGCAAAACGGAATGCCGCCGCGGGGTCTTCGGAAAACCACTGGAAGGTATCCATCATCACCGTATCCACGTTTTTGGGATACGGCTCATTGCCCGGCCATTGGAACGTCTGGTCCCAGGCGTGCTCCGCGTGAATGGGATTGGGCGCTATCCCAATAAGCGCGGTTACCCCTTTTTTCCGCAACGCCTCCGCCTGGGGGGCGAGCATCATGCCGAGGTCCACCACCACGCCGGGATCTGGCGGAAGATGGTCTGGCAGCGCGCGCATTTCATTTGAGGCGGGGGCGGGGCGGGGGAACCCCGGAACACGTTCCGCGACGATGGAAAGCATGGTTTGCACGCGATGGGCGTAGGTATGCTTCGCCATGACTTCGTCATAACCCGCTCGGGCGATGCGTTCCCGCTCTGTTTCATCATCAAGATAGCGTTCCACCAGCGAAACCAAGTGGTCCTCATTGTCATACACAAGCAGATGATTCCCATCCTGAAAGAGATCGAACAATCCATTACGCGCCGAATCCCGGTTGGTGAGCAGCACGCTTTTCATGGCAAGGGTCTCAAACACACGCATGTTGAGGTCGGAGACGGCGGAATGATTGAAGACAAAGCGCCCCCGGCAACAGGCGCGGCACAAAGCCTCCCCGTATACACGCTGGTGAGATCGGACGGTGAATCGCCGCTGCAACGCGGTGATCAAACGGCGGCGCTCCTCATGCACCCCCCCCACAAGCGCCCCGGCAAAGGCGATGTCGCACGTTTTCGCCACACGCGCGGGATAGTGCACGGCGGGATTGCACCCCAGGGGGAGCCAATACACGTTTCGCGAGCCCGTAGCGCGCAGGCGCGGCACATATTCCCGCTGCGCCACAAACACAAAATCATAAAGGCGCGCATCGAAATAATCGCGCGGGGACTGCCAGGTGTCAATGCTGAGATAGACCTTGGGGCAGGAGAATTGCCGCATCTGTGGATTCAACGGGCGTCCAAAATCGGAAATGGCCACAATGAGGTCGGGTTCCCAGCCGCGGGGCAATACGCGGGCCAGTTCCACCCCGTCCAACGACGTTTCCACATCATTGGGCCGGGCCCGGTCCGGCAGGCGGGCCATCTGCAACGTGGCGAGAAATTCCGGCCCAAAAGGAGGCCCCACGGTACGCACATCGGCGCATTGCCGGAACGCGTCCACATAGTGGCGGGTCCAGAACAGGGGATTCGCCAAGGCCAAAATGCACACCCGCATCAAAACATGCTCCTGCTTCCATCCGCTATTGTGCCACAAACCGCCTCCGGAATGTGTTTCGATACCAGGGGCTCCGCATCATATGACTCAATGGGGCAACAACCGGCTTGACGTCAAGCGAAAAACAGGGACTGACTCACGCGCGCGAGTCCCCGAGCGAGACGAGTCTGTCCCTGCTTTTTCGTTGGAAACAACTCCTGGAAAACCCTGAGGACGATGCTTTTATCAATTCCATTCGACTCAATACCCCAATAGGGCGCCCCCTCGCCTCCGACATCTTCATCAGTAAAATCGAAACCCTAATCGGACGGAGGCTTCGGCCCTTGCCCATTGGACGCCCCCCCAAAATGCCTCCAATAAAGGCGGAAAAGAAACTTCATGGAGTCACAAAATGAGAAATTTAACGAAAATGTCTCACGGAAGCCACGGAAGACGGGTATTGCCCCGGCCTTGCCTAAACGCGGGCAAACCCGGAATACGGGAGGCGTAAACCTGTACAACAATTCCACCACCGCCGCCCTTGCCCACTATTTCCATGGCATAGGCGAAATGGACCCCGCCCAATTCGAATTAACTTTCATGCCATGATATGTTCGACCCCGTCAGGGTCGGCGAAAAAGGGACACGATTACCACAGGTTTCACCTGCGGCTACTCACATTCGACTCCTTCGGAGTCTGGGGGGAAGACGCATTTCACCGGAGGTTTACGGAGTCCGTTGCCCCGCCGGCCCATCGTAGCCACTCCCTTTGCGCCTTGGCGCCTTGGCGTTAAAAACTCCCTGTCCCCGCCTCGCGGCGCCCTTTCCCGAAAGGGCGTTTCTTCCATTCCCCCTCATTCCGCACTCCGCAATCCGCCCCCCGGCGTTTCCCATAGGCCCGGGTGTAAGGAGAGGAATAAAAAGCGGTAGCAAGCTACCGCACTCCATAGTCTTCCTGTTCCGCACTCCCTCTTCCGATACCCAACACCACCCCCTTTCGTTTCTTTCGTGTATTTCGTGGTTCCCTATCCCGTGTTCCGCAACGCGCCACGACGCACCCGCCGACGACATGTCCGGCGAAACGCTTGACGCGAAGAAAGAAGCCGGATTCACAATTCAGTCCCTTGCCACTCCTCATCCAATCTGTGGCCCTCGGCGAAATCTGTGGATAAAATCTACTGTAACAACCCGCCGTTTTCCCGGCACCCTATACCCTATACCCTATACCCTATAAGCTATCCGCTACCAGCCGTCCGCTATCCGCCGCCAGCCAGCGCACGGTTCGCAAAGAGAACAAGCCACGGATAGACAGGATGTACGCGGATAAGAAAGGGTCAGTGGAATGCGGAATGCCGGAGGAGTTCACGCAGAGACACAGCGCCGCAGGGCAAGGGAGCTCCGAGATTTGTTCCGATATCTTCATCCGTGTTTCGGTGGTTATCGGTGTCTATCGGTGGTTCCTTCTCTTGCGATAAAATATCCATGCAATCCCTGTTCTCGTCTTCATGAATTGTCCCATTTTCCCGCGGATACCGCCCCAACCCCTGACCTCGCGAAATTCATCCAAAAACGGATCGACCCACATAATACCCAAGCTAAACGGCTCGCCGCATGATACCCTCTCTATGATAAACTGAGAGCGTTTATAGTACTCTCAAGTTAACCAAGTGCCATTCGGGAATGTCACCGTTACACAAAGGAATAGAATGAAACAAGGAATGCGCGCCATGATCGGAGGTTGGAAACTGCTGGGCATTATGCCCCTCTGTATTCTTTTCTTGCTGACGGGCCTCTATTACGGATTCACCGGCCCGCATCATCTCGAACAGTATCCGGCCGCGAACACCTCGCCGTACCGGCTTCCCTGGAAAGCGGGTATCCAACATTTGTGCGTGCAGAGCAACCGGGGCATTGTCAGCCACCGCGGATATGATGAATTCGCGTACGATTTCGCCATGCCCGTGGGAACGGAACTGTGTGCGGCGCGGGCCGGGAAGGTGGTCCGTGTGGTGCAGGAACATGACGGCCACGGGTATCACTGGCCGAACAACCTTGTTGTTATCCAGCATGAGGATGGCACGCAGGCGTGTTACGCGCATATTCAAAAGAATGGCAGCCGTGTGCAGGTGGGGGACGAGGTGAAACAGGGGCAAGTCATCGCGGCCAGCGGCCATGTCGGCAACAGCATGCTGCCTCACGTGCATTTTCACGTCACGGACGCGGAGCGCACCAAAACCCTGCCGCTGTCCTTCGCGGATGTTGCCAAGGACGCCGGGGTTCCCCGGATGTTTAAATGGTACACCTCGGGGAATGCCTCGGCAGCAAAGCCCATGAACAAATAACCCTCCTCGATCTCATGCCCCAAAACAGAAAAACAGGACATTCCCCAAAAATTTATAGCGGGAATAGGGGTAGCGAGTCATTAGGCAA
>CAYXPO010000337.1:0-5728 GCA_964466925.1 uncultured Nitrospirales bacterium | reverse complement strand
TGCGATGGGTGCAATAGGCAAACGCAATCAGGATAGACAGGATGCTGGCAGGACTTTTATGGACCTCAGACTTCCGATTAGGGCTTGAGTACCAGGGGCAGTGTATAATGGGCGGACTTTACAGGAGGTATACATGCAGCTTTTACATAATGTCTATCAGGTGGGCGGCGACCTGAACGGGATAACCTGGTGCGGGGTGGATATGGGTTTCGAGGACGGGAATGCCTATGCGATAGCCACGCCGGAGGGCATCGTGCTGCTCGATTGCGGGAATGGCGAAACGCTGCCGCAAATCTTCGAGAATATGCGGTATTGGGGCCTGGACCCGGACGCCATCCGCGCCTGCTTTTTGACGCATCCGCATTGGGATCATGCGGGGGCGGCGCATTTGCTGAAAGCGCGAGGCGTGCGTCTGTATGCGCATCGAAACACCGCAGAGGCTATGACCTCCGGCGATGAACGGTGCTGCGGCTTTGTCTATCACAAGCACTTCACACCGGTCACGGTGGATGTGATGTTTGAGGATGGTGCGAAATTTGAGGTATGTGGTATTGAAATTGGCGCGATGCACTTGCCGGGGCATACCCAAGGCTGCACAGCCTATTTCTTCACCCTGGAAGGCAAACGGATTGTGGCGTGCGGAGATGTGATCGGGACGCTGTTCTGCGGGGATTTCGGCTGGAGCGGCTCGATTGATTTTGACAAAAAAATCTACATGGAGTCGCTGCGCCGGTTCGCGCGCGAGGATACGGACGTCATGCTGGCGGGGCACGGCATCAGCTACTTCCATCAGCCCCGGCGGCGCGTCGAACAGGTATTGAATTCCGCCCTGATGCAGTGGCGGTAGGCGGGGAGGCGCAGGATGCATTTCGTGGCTCTGGGAACGTTGCTTGTGTCGAGTCTATTGGGTGCTCAGGAGGCTCAAGGAGGAAGCATGCCAAAAAAAATCATCGGAATGTATGTGCATCAGCATTGGGCCTACAACCATCCGTATGCCGCGCGGACATGGACGCTGGAGGACTGGCGGGGGTATGCGGACGGCCTGCATAAGCTGGGGTATAACACGGTGATGATCTGGCCGGTGCTGGAGATTGTGCCGGACCCTCCGACAGAGAGCGACCGCGCGAACATCGAGAAGATCGCGAAGGTCATTGACATCCTTCATCAGGATTATGGGATGCGGGTGTTACTGACGATTGCACCGAATGTGGCGGCGAAGAATGCGGAGGCGGCCAAGTATGCCTTTCAGGATCGGCCTTTTTTCTATTGCGACTACCGGGTGAATCCAGGTGATCCGGCCGCAATGGAGAAAATGATTGCATGGCGGGAATCGCTGTTCCGTCCCTTGGCGGCAATGGATGGACTGGTAATCATTGACAGTGATCCGGGAGGGTATCCCGGTTCAACCAACGCCGAGTTCGTCAATCTGTTGATGGCGCACCGCAAGATGCTCGACCGGCTGCGTCCGGGGATCGAACTGGTCTATTGGATGCACGCGGGCTGGGAAGCCTATTGCCGGTATTATGCGACGGCAGAGTTTGCCATGGGGCCGGATGAGGAAACTGTGGACGTGGTGCGGCTGCTGGCAAACGAGAATCCTGAACCGTGGGGACTGACCGGCGGACGGTTTCCCGCCATCGAGGCCATGGGCCAAGGGGCACGGATGTTCCCATTTCCGTATGGAATGATCGAAGGGGAGCCGACGTTCCCAATGACGAATTTCGGTGGGGATGGCGCCTACACCACCGGGAAGTCGTCCGGACCACGCGGAATCCTGGGGAATGCACAGACCCATTGCGTACAGCTTCCGAATACCTTTGCCTTCGCACGCGGAGCGCAGGGCCTTTCATGCACGGAAGCGGATTATGTGCAATTTGCCAATGACCTGATCCCGGGCCAAGGCGAAACTATTGTGGCGGCCTGGAAATCGCTTGCGGGCACCGATGCCGTTTCGATGAAAGACGCGGAAACCCAATTGAAGGTAATTGCAGGACAACAACCCACATCGGCGGGACCCTTAAAAGGTCTTCTACTGGGTGATCCACAACGGTTTATCAATGATCTCCTGATGCAGCTCCGCCTGCGCGCCGCTCTCGAAGAATTTCGCGGCGCCGTATTTGCGGAACCCAGGGATGCCTCACGGCTGGCATCGAGTTTTTCCGCGTTTATCACCGCCGCCGAGACCTGGCAAAAGCAACACAATTACAAAAACAACTGGTCATGGCCGCGTATGGAAGAGGCGCTTGTTAAACTGAATGATGACGCCTTGAATACGGCGATGAAAGCGCACAGTTATCTTGGCGAAGGACAGACGCCTTTTGAGAAGGTCCAAAACGGATTTCTGACCGTGGAAACCTACACACCGCGATTGATTGATGCGATGAAGGCGGCGCGGAGCGCTTTGAAATAGCGGTGAGCGGCCTGGCTTCATCGAGAAGGCCCTTCAGAAGCCTGTTAAGAACACCCGCGGCCAATCCGGCTGCGCCGAATTGACCGTGCCACGCGGCACTATAAGGATTTGTACTCGATACCCCGTGCGGGGGGGCACGGTGAAGGCCGTCCCCGGGCTTGGCCGTGGTTTTTATGAGAATCGCCGCCAAAGGCGGGGGAATTCTCAACGACAGGAAAAGTGACATTTGACCGGTGCGCACGTCTTCACGCAATTTCGCGCCATTACACGGTCCTATAGGTTGCGGTGTTATCGTGTGTGATTTGGGCGAATTTTTCGTCCTGCATGGTGGCGAAGGCCGTGCAGAATTCTTCGAGGGTCATTTCCAGTTCCTCCGGCGCATCCGCCCAGGCCTCCACCCCGGCGCGTTGATCAAAACGCTCTTGCATGCTTGCCGGCGGAGGCACAGCCGGTTTATGCACGGTGTGCGGCACCGACGCCAACATATACGCGGCCATACCCGCCGCCGCCATCCGGGCTGCTTGGAAGATTCGCGTTTTCATATCCAATCTCCTATGTTCGTTTCTGAATGAATCATGCCCGGGAAAGATAACAAGGAGATCGCTGTAAAATTACAATATTGTAATGCGCGAAGCATCACGGTCTCCTGGACGGTATCTCAAAGGCGTCCAAAAGGCTGCCATCCGTGCGTATGGCCTGCACGCGCATCGTTTTCCCCTGCACATCCACCGTGCAGAAATGCCAGCAGGTCTCGGTTTTGACGGTTTCCGGGCCGGGCACGGGCTTGTTCCACAGCATTACGCCGCCCCCGCCGGTGATGACATGCTCGAAGGCCGGGAGGTGGTGATGTTCATAGGCATGGACATGCCCCGCAAAGACAATATCAACATTCTTCGCGGCAAACAAAGGTTCCAACAATCCGCGGAGTCCGGGATTATTGTATCGCTCGCGCGGGTCATAGGTCAGAAGCGGTTTGTGAAGCGTAACGATGGTGAACCGGGTATCCGCCGGCGGCGTGTCGAGTGTGTGCGCCAGCCATTCATACTGCGGGCTGCCCGCGCTCAAATCATCCTGGGTGGACAAGGCAATGAGGCGTACGCCGGCATAGTCGAGCACCCGCCAATGATCGGGGGTGCCGTAATCGAAAAATTCCTCGTACAATTTTGGGGAACCGCCCGCCTCATGGTTGCCCAGACTTACTTCGTAGGGCCGCAATGACGCCAGCGGCGTAATATCACGCAAAAAGGAATGCCATTGCCATCCATGGCCGGTGCCGGAACGTTCCACGATATCGCCGGAATTGAGAATGAGCCGGAAGCCGTGGTGCGCGGGTTCCTCGCGCTCAATGGCCTTCAGGACCGAACGATGATATGAAATGAAGCCCGCGTGGCGGTTGTCTCCGTACACCACAAAGGAGAAATCCTCGGGGGCGGCGGGGGCAGTCTGGAAATGATACTCGTTGGCGCCCAGCATGGGCACGCGGTACCGGTATTTCGTGCCGGGGTGAAGCCCCTCCAGCCGCACCTTGGGATAATGTGCGGGCGCGCATTCCGCACGCATCCAGGATGTCTCTCCGTCTTTGACATATTCGACCTTGCCCGGAACCGCTTCCTCGGCAGCCCAGCACACGGTCATGGTAGTTTTCGGGTCGCCGGAAAAGACAAGATAGGGCCCGCCATCACGCGGGGATTCATAGTAATTACGCCACGTGGCGGGAACCCAAATGGCCGCTGCAATTGCGATTGCGTATGCAAGTATCCAACCAAATCGCGCGCCCCAGCTTTTTGCATGGGTCAGCAGTAAAAGGAGACTGGCGGGCACTATTCCCACGATGCCAAATGTGGCGAGGGGCAGGATGAAGTAAATGGAATAGGAGATGTGGCGATAGCCCAACACGCCCAATACGATTCCCACGCACACCCAGCCCGCGCCCCAAAGCAGGGCGAAAAGTACAATCGCCTTTTTTATCATGCAGCGTCTCCAGCCATGTTGAACACAAAACGCGGCGGCTTTCTCCTGGAAGAGAATAACCGCCGCGTTTTGTCAATACAAGATTTTCGCCGTTTTTATTCCACCGCGAAAACATGGTCAATTTTGACGGCGGCGCCGTTTGACCCCGTCAAAACACAGCCGCCATCCTCGGTCAGGACCATGTCATAGGCGGTGCCATGCGGCACCTCTTCCGGCATATCGTAGTTCCAGAGCAAGGCCCCGTCCGCGTCCAATTTTCCTATCCGCATGGCACCCATGTTATTTGCCCCGCCCGCCAGGATATCGCCCTGGGGGGTTTCTTTAAGGGTGTAGGGCGCCTGCACGGTGGCGGTATGGCCGTATGACTTCATCCACACGATATCGCCGTTGGAATCCACTTTGGCCATCCAGCAGCCGTGGTTGAGGGCTTTGGGGATAATATTGTTGACAAGGTCTCCGCCAAGTACATAGCCGCCATCGGCGGTTTGTGTGACGGCAAAGGATTCGGCGCCGTAGCCGTCCGGAACATATTGATAGGTCTTCGAGAACACCAGTTTCCCTTCGCTGTCCAATTTGATAAGCAAGGCCATATAGCCGTGCGCCCCCCCGTCACTGGAATACCCGGAAAGGACATAACCGCCGTCGGCGGTCTGTTGCGCCGATTTAATGACTTGGTTGTAGTCCCGTTCATTATCATTGATGACGTTGAAGAAGACGACATTGCCTTCGGCGTCGGTCTTGAGGACGCTCGCAAGTTCATATATGCCCACATAGGAATAGCCCGCCACGAAATAACCGCCGTCGCCGGTGAGGACCAGTGCCGCGGGGCGGTTACTCGAACACAAATGGCCCGGGCTGTAGGGATTTTCCGGGCTGTACGTCTTTGACCATGTCACTTCGCCCCCGGCGTCCGTTTTGACCAGCAGAAACGCCGGGCTCGGCAATCCATCCTGATAATTGTTTCCCGACCCGAGCATGATATAGCCGCCATCGGCGGTTTGCCGCAGGCCGCGCGCCTCATGCCGCCAAAGTTCTTCACTGCCGCCCGGTTTAAGGTTTGTGTAAACTTTGTCCCAATCCTTGACACCGTCCCCGGTCAGTTTCAGGGCATACATGTTGTAATTGCTGCTATACGTGCCGCCTACAATAAACCCGGCATCGGCGGTTTGTTCAATCGCATATCCCTTGGTGGTGTTGACACTTGGAAGGTACGACCACGCCAGCGCGGGCGCCGGACCGGTCGAGATAACCATGTCCACCTTCGTTCCGGATTGCACTTTTGTTCCGGCGGCCGGATTCTGACTAATGACACAGCCTGCGGGAACGGTCTGGCTCGATGCATTGGTC
>CAYXPO010000336.1:1767-5748 GCA_964466925.1 uncultured Nitrospirales bacterium | reverse complement strand
CGGAAACCCGAAGGACCTGGAAGGGTTGATGGGCAAACTGGACGAGATTTCCAAGCATGTGGTAGAGCTCAAAGCACAATTCAAGCGGAAGGAAAACATTGAACAGGCGGACAGCCTGTTAACCGCCTTGAACGACTATAAGCGGGCGGTGGAGCAGTATTCGGCGAGCAGCGCGTCCCAAAAGGATGCGGATAGTCAAATGGTCGCCTCGGCCCGCCAAGTGCAGGAACTCTGTACGGCCGCCTCTCTGGATCAAGAGGCCCGGATGCATCGGGAAATCCGGACGGCGAATATGCTTATGTTTGGCGTGGCGGCCCTGGCCACCGTATTCGGCTTGACCCTTGCGCTCCTGATTACCCGCGGCATCACCAAGCCCATCCAGCGCATCATTGACCGGCTTTCCACCGGGGCCGAGGAGGTCACGGCCGCGGCCGATCAGGTCTCGGAATCCAGCCAGCATCTCGCCTCGGGAACCACCGAACAAGCCGCTTCGCTGGAAGAGACCTCGGCGTCGCTCGAAGAACTTGCCTCGATGACCAAGCACAATGATGAGAATACGCAGCATTCCGACGCCATGATGGGGGAAATGAAACAGGAAGCCGGGCAATGTGTTTCCTCCATGGCGCGGATGAAGGAGGCCATTGGCCAAATCAACGAATCCTCCGTGCAGACGGCGAAAATCATTCAAACGATCAATACGATTGCGTTCCAAACCAATTTGCTGGCCTTGAACGCCGCCGTGGAGGCCGCGCGCGCCGGGGATGCGGGGAAGGGGTTTGCGGTGGTCGCGGAAGAAGTGCGGGCGTTGGCGCAACGCAGCGCGGAAGCCGCAAAAAACACCTCGGCGCTCATCGAGGAAGCCCAGCGGAACGCGGAGCATGGGGTGCAAGTTTCCGGAGAAGTGGGGGATATGCTTCAGCGCATTATGGACCGGGTGGACAAAGTGGCTGCAATCATCTCCGAGGTTTCCACCGCGTCCCGGCAGCAAACCCAGGGTATCGAGCAGATTAACATCGCCGTGTCGCAAATGGACCAAGTAACCCAGTCCGCAGCGGCGTCTTCGGAGGAAACCGCGGCGGCGAGCGAACAACTGAACGCCCAGGCGGCGGAATTGCACGCCATGGTGGGCGAACTCGCTGAAATCGTCAGTGGTGCGCGCGGGCGCAACGGCCATGCACGGAATGCGCCGCCGGCAAGACCGGCGCCGGGAACTCCCATGGAACCGGTGAATCCGCGGATGGCGTTGCCCGGGAAAGCACCTGCGCAGGTGACGTATCGTAGAGAGTGGGTTTCGCCGGAAGAAGACGAATGAACGTTCCGCCCGAAAAGAGGAGATATTGAAAATGACACTATGCACGAAACAGGCTTATGCTCTCTGGGCGCTAGCGGGGTGGATGACGCTAAGCATTGCGGTCTGCGCCCAGGAGGCGCCGCTAACGCCCCGTGAAAAAATGTTGCTGGATCGTGTCGAACAACTTGAAAAACGGGTCAACGACCTGGAGCGGCAGTTGACTAAACCGGCGGCGGAGGCGCCCGCCGCCCCTCCGGAGGCCGCCGTATCTTCCACACCCGCGGACAAAGATTTGGTGAAGCGGGTGGAAAACGTGGAGAAAGCCCTGGAAAACAAGCCGGGTGCCAATCCCGCCCATCTGAATGCGAGTTGGAAAGAAGGTTTGGCGTTTGAGACGGATGACAAGAAATTCAAACTTCAGGTGGGCGGCCGTATCCAGGCGGATTGGGCCTGGTTTAACGCCAGCCGCCCGCTCGAACGCGCCGTGGGCGAAGAAGATGACGGCGCGGAATTCCGCCGCGCGCGCATCGATCTGCGCGGAACCCTCTATGAAAACGTCTATTACCGGATGGAATTCGAGTTCGCGGGGGATGGGGATGAAGAAGGCCGCGGTAAATTCACGGATGTGTTCATGGGATTGCAGAAGATTCCCTATGTGGGCCGGATACAAGTGGGGCATTTCCGGGAACCGTTTGGCCTGGAACAGCAAACCAATCCCAATTACAACATGTTCATGGAAAACGCGCTGCCGGACCTCTTCACCCCCAAGCGTAATCTGGGCGTCATGGCGTACAACGCCCACCTGGATCAGCGGCTGTTGTGGATGATCGGCGTTTTCAAGGAAACGGATGATTTTCCGAGTGATGATGATTCCGACGAAGACCGGGGTTATGCCGTGACGGCGCGGCTCGCCGGTTTGCCGTATTACGCGGATGAGGGCCGCCGTTTGTTTCAGTTGGGCGCCGCGTATAGCTACCGCAATCTGGATGGCGCCGCCCTGCGCTACCGCACCCGCCCCGAGGCCCATCTGGCGTTCAATTACCTCGATACCGAGCGCTATCCGGGCTTCCGTCTTGCGGATGCACGAGTGGACAATGTCCATTTGATGGGCCTCGAATCGTTATTCATTTTCGGGCCTTTCTCGCTTCAGGGGGAATATATGCACTCGCTCGCCGAAACGGAGTATGCGGGCACCCGGCAGTTCAGCGGCGCCTATGCCGAGGCCAGCTATTTCATCACCGGCGAAAACCGTCCCTATGACCGCGCCAACGGTGTTCTGGGCCGGGTCAAACCGAAAAGGAATCTGAAGTGGGGGACGGGCTGGGGGCTGGGGGCTTGGGAAATCGCCACGCGCTTCTCCTATGTGGACCTGGAAGATGATCCCATTCACGGCGGCAAGGAGATGAACTACACGGCGGGCGTCAATTGGTATCTCAATCCCAACACCCGCATCACGGTTAATTACATATACGCGGATATTGAGCAGGAGCTCTTCTCGGGGAACGCCAATATTTTACAGACCCGGTTTCAAATTGACTTTTGAACGCGCCTATAGTCGTAAACAACAAACACGGAGGCAGGGAACCTATGAAGCATGTGCGGTTGATTTCAGTGGAAACGGCCCGGCCCGCGCGGGCGGAAAGCCTGTTGACCAAGCAGCAAGAGATTGGCGCCGCCACGGATATCATCGGCGCGGTGGATGCCGCAGTGGATGTAATCATCAAGGTGGTGGAACAATTCAAAGGGGGCGGGGCGTAAGACCCAATCCGGGACCACGGGAAATGGACCGCCCCGCGTACGATTCAGGCGCGCGGGGCGGGGAGCATCGCAGCGAATTGTGGGCTTATGCGGGCCCTGGGCAGAATCCGTCTTCGGTATTTTCTCCCGGACACGCATGGTAACCGCCGGAATTGAAGAACTGGATCAACCGCAGCAATTCCGACAAGCCGATACTCCAGTCTTGCGGAGTGTAGTCGCTGTCATGCGCCGTGCATGTTTGCGCGCCCGGTCCCGGCGCGAATCCATCCTCCGTGCCCGTTTCACAGTGATAACCGCCGGAATTGAAGAACTGAATCACCCGAAGCAGTTCCGACAGACTGATGAGGTTGTTCCCATCTTGATCCGCCGTATGCGCGCCGGAACCGCCGCCTTCGGTTTCCCCTTCGCCTTCTTCGCCATTCCCGAGGGACACCGCCATATCCACCGCCGTTCCGCATTCCACCACCAGCCCGGACGGAGGGGTTTGATGGATTATTTTACCCTCTGGCATTGTGTCGCTGGTTTCCTGGGTAATTGCGCCCAAGGCAAGATGGGCCGCCGCGAGGGCCACCGCCGCTTCCGGTTGGTCAAGCCCCGCCAGATTCGGTATGGAGGTATAGCAGACCCCCAGCGAAATCACTAACGACACCAGGCTGCCATAGGCCGCGGAGGTGTCCGCGGCGGGGTTTTGCGAGATGATCCGCCCCGAGGGCACGGTGGAGTTGTAGGCTTGGGAAACATCGCCCAGTCCCAGCCCGGCCGTTGACAAGGCGGCTTCGGCTTCCGCCTGGGTTTTCCCCGCGAGATTCGGCACGGTCACGAACGCCGGCACAAAAACCGCGATGAGTTCCCGGTTCTGCGTCATGGCTCCTGAAATGACCTGGGACGCGGGGTTTTGCCCTTCCGGAATATTCCCCTGCCAGTGCAGAAAC
>CAYXPO010000336.1:0-1757 GCA_964466925.1 uncultured Nitrospirales bacterium | reverse complement strand
CCCCGGCGTGGCGGTTACTTCAAAGGGTGCGCCGTCCAAATACCAGTACAATTCGGGTTCGGGATCAATCGTCCCGTTTCCTGCCACTTGCAGGTAAAGATACCAGTCGGCTTCTTCAAAATTCGCGGTTATGGTGCGATTCTGGTTCATCAGAATTTGCAGGTCGCGATCAGTGGGATTTGTGCCTGCGGACAACTGGCCGGTCCAGTGCGTGAACAAATAGGCGCCCGCATCCAGTGCGTGAATCGTGGGAACCGCGCCGGCGGCATACCGGGCAATGCCCGAAGGATTCGTGGTCCCGCCTCCCACGGCGTTCACGGTCAGGGCGTATCCCGAGGTCCCCAGGTTTATCGTCACGTTTTTATTCCCATCCATGAGCAGCCGGTGGAAGGTGTCATAGGTGTTCAAGTCCCCGGAATAGCCGCCCCAATAGGTGCTGTTATTGGGCCGCACCTCCAGATGCGCGTAATGATTCGCCATGTACTGATAGGTGCCGGACGGATGCGAAATATACTCTGCGGTTCCGCCGCCCGCCACGGTGGTGGTCAGGGTGTAATCACCGGGGCTGAAGATGGCGGTGGCGGTGATGTTGCCGTGAATCGGGAAACGCGGTCCTGGATCATATCCGTCCACCCCTTCCGGCAACCCTTCCCAATGGTCGAAGGCGTCGCCGCCCTGGCGAATGTTGGCCACCGTCTCCACCTCCATGCCATCCAGAAATCCATAGGTTCCCGGCGGGGGCCAGGTATCGCCATCTCCGGTAATTTGAATGGTCAGTATCCAGTCCGCCGGCACATAATTGGCCACGATCGTGCGGTCTGTGTCCATGGTGACAAAAATAGCGCGGGCGGTGGGATCGTTGGACCCGATATCCCCCGACCAGTGGCTGAACGCCCAGCCGTTGGCGCCAAACGCCGCAGATAGGGCAATTTGGGTGCCATCATCATAATCGTAGCGGATTCCGGGTTCAGGGGCGCTGGGCGGTGTTGTGGCCCCTTCCCCTTCCAGGATCAGGGTTAAATGCTTTTGCGTGAGAACGAAATTGGCGGTAAGAGCGCGGTTCCGGTCCATCAAAACCGGAATGCTGGGGCTTGCGGGATCCACCCCCACCGGCACGTCGCCCGTCCATTGAGCAAAAGAATAGCCGCCTTGCGGATTGGCGGAGACCACGGGTTCCATGCCGTTGGCAAAGTACTGGGTTCCGCCGAAGTTCACCCAGCCTTGGCCGTTTGTGGTGACGTTCAACGAATACCCGGAATCGGTAAAGTCCGCATTCACGGATTTATTGCCGTCCATGGTCACACTGATGAACGGATTGTCGTCATTCACGTCGCCGGTCCATCCCGCGAAATAGGCCGAAGGACTGGAATTCGCGTTGAGATTGGCGGTGCGGCCATCAAGGTGGGCATACGCGCCGGGATTGGGATAGGTGGTGCCCATGGCCGAACCGCTTTTAGTGAGGGTCAGGGTCCAGTCGCCGGGCACGAAATTGGCCGTCAACACGCGGTCCCGGTCCATGGTCATGCTTATCCAATAGTTTCCATCGAATTGCCAGGGGTCCAGATCACCGGTCCATTTATCAAACGCATCCCCTCCATCCACCAATTGAACGCCCACATTCGCCTGGGCGCCGCTCACGTACCCATAGACGCCCGGTGCGGGGCTGGTGGCCCCATTGCCTGTGAGCGCCAGGGTCAGGCGGGAGTCCGCCGCCATGAAATGCGCGGTAATCGTGCGGTCTTGGTCCATGATGACGC